>JAYVGK010000330.1:0-6775 GCA_043772215.1 Acidimicrobiales bacterium
CCACCGTCCTTCCAGGCGTTGCAGGCATCGGCAATGATCAGCGCACAGAGCACCTTGACGCGTTCCGTCTCGGTTTTGGAAGTATCCAAACGGCTGCGTGCCACCACGGCCCCCACCACCATCAACAGCGCCACCACTGCGGCCGCCCCTCGCTTCACGAGCCCTCCACTGCCACGATGAGCAACGATGCATCGAGGGCAGGGATGTCGGCTTCTTCCAGGCGCAACAACTCCTCATCCGTAAGGGGCTGGGCGTCCTTGGCTCGCCCCGACATCAGTCGGGTGGCCTGGTTGGCGATGGCCGCTTCGAACATATTGCGAGCCAACCGGCCGTTGCCGAATCCCTTGGTGCGCGGCTGGCATTCGAACCATCTCGTGACAGCCACACGGGCCTGGTCAGTGAGTTGATAGCGAGCCTTGTCACATTGTCCGGTGAAGATGTTCACCAACTCCTCGTCGGCATAGTCGTTGAAATGGATGGTCTTGGGAAATCGAGACCGGAGGCCCGGGTTGGTATCTACGAACTCCGACATCTCCACCGGATAACCGGCAGCAATCACCACCAGCGAGTCACGGCGGTCTTCGATCAGTTTCACGATGGTATCGATGGCCTCGCGACCAAAATCTCGCTCGCCCCCGCGTGCCAGTGCGTATGCCTCGTCGATGAGCAGCACGCCGCCCATGGCCTGGTTGAACACCTCGGTGACCTTGATGGCGGTCTGACCCACGAATCCGGCCACCAACCCAGCCCTGTCGGTTTCCACCAGATGGCCTTTGTCCACCACGCCCAATGTGCGGTATATGCGGGCCAGCAATCGCGCCACCGTGGTCTTTCCGGTACCAGGGTTGCCCGTGAAGATGAGGTGGCGACTCCCCTCGACCACCGGAAGTTTTCGTTCCACCCGCAGCTTTTGGACCTGCAGCAGATTGGTGACCAGCCTCACCTCGGCCTTCACCCCGGCCAGGCCAATGAGCTCGTCCAGTTCCGCCAGAAGGTCTTCCAGATTCTCGGGCGGGGTCAGCACCACCGGAGCCGAGACCGACGGCTCCAGTACTGGCACCGCAGTGGCGGAAGCGTTTGTCGATGTGGCTCCGAGCGCCGGACCGGCTAGGACTGCACCTCCGGCACTACCCGGACGATTGACACCCCGACTGGTCATGGTGCCCACGAGCATGCCGCGGAACGCGTCTACGGCACGGAGTTCGTCATCGGAGGGTCGAGCGTCGAGGGCGCACACCATGTGGGCCAGGCGCATGGCCCGCTCGTAATACGTCCACGAGTGAGCAGTGCGATTGCGGGCATCACCGGACACGATGAGATCGAACATCTCGCTGGGACGACCCAACCAAAAGCGCTTGTCGGTGGCCAAGTTGGCAGCGCGCATATCGGCGGGCGAAGCCCATCCCAGTTGCGTGTCGAAGCGAGGGCCGAAGGCGGAGAGGTAACCCAGCAGTTCCACATCGGTATGGCGCTCGTCGGCGTCGATGACGGCCAGGGTGAGATTGGACGCCTCCACAGTGACATCGCCAAGCAACCGGGCCGCCACGGGTGCAGGCAACTCCCCGGCCATACCAGTGAGCACGATATGGACATCGTGGATGAACTGCTCGACGGTGTCGTCGATGCCTGCTTCCTCTGGTGAGCGCCGTCGCATGTCGTCCGGCATCGTGTCACGCCCGCAGCAGTTGTGGCCATGACCTCTACCTGGTTCTCCCCCAGCCACAAAAAATCTGTACTTGATTCGCCCCGTGGATGGCCGCCGCGTCTAGCTTGTGCCCCAGTTCACATCAGATCCGGTGTTGAGTGGGCCCTTCGGGGGCACCACAGCCGCCAGCCCCCTCATTGGACCCCGCGTGCCGCTTCTGGAAATAAGTGACATCTCCGTCCGCTTCGGCGGAATCGTGGCCCTCGACGGCCTCACGTTCGACATCGACAAAGGTCAGATCCTGGGTCTCATTGGACCCAACGGCGCTGGCAAAACCACCATGTTCAACGTCATCAGCCGGGTATACCAACCGAGTTCAGGCGCCATCACCTTCGACAACGACAACCTGCTCAACGTGCGCCCGGAGAACATTGCCCGCCATGGCATCAGTAGGACGTTCCAGAATTTGGCGCTGTGGTCACGCCTCACCGTGCTGGAAAATGTCATGCTCGGCGCTCATACGCAAGGCCGCAACGGGTTCGTCCGCAGTACGTTGCGCATTGGAGTGCGGTCTGAGGAACGACGCCTTGGTATGCGCGCCTATGAGATTCTCGATGAGCTGGGCCTCGCCGACATCGCTTTTCGGCCAGCTGCCGGGTTGCCCTACGGCACCTTGAAGCGGGTGGAGATTGCTCGGGCTCTAGCCAGTAGCCCGAAGTTGTTGATGCTCGACGAGCCAGCGGCTGGGCTTACTCATAGCGAGGTGGACGAACTCGGCAATCTGGTGAAGCAGTTACGTGATGAGCACCAACTCACGGTGTTACTGGTGGAACACCATATGTCGATGGTGATGGCCATCTCGGACAACATCGTGGTGCTCAACTTCGGTACCAAGATCGCCGAGGGCGGCCCGGCTGAGATCAGTCGCAATCCCAAGGTGATCGAGGCATACCTGGGGGGAGCGGAATGAGTCTGTTGCAATTGACCGGTGTGAAGGCCAGTTACGGGCCGGTGGAGGCGCTGCACGGCATAGACCTTCATGTGGATGAGGGAGAGGTCACGGTGGTGCTCGGAGCCAATGGCGCCGGCAAAACCACCACCATCCGTTCCATTTGTCAGATGGTGTCCACCAGAGGTGTCATCGAGTTCAACGGTGTGTCGTTGGAAGGTAAATCAACCACCGACATTGCCCGCATGGGAGTGGCGCATGTGCCCCAAGGGCGGGGCACGTTCGCCGACCTCAGCGTGGAGGAGAACCTCGAGGTGGGGGCGTTTCGTCGTAAAGAGCGCAATCTGCGCTCCGAATTCGACTTCTGGTACGAGATTTTCCCCCGCCTCGGCGAGCGGCGGGCCCAGTTGGCCGGCAGCTTGTCAGGGGGCGAGCAGCAGATGCTCGCGGTGGCCCGGGCCATGATGAGCAAGCCCACGCTGCTGCTACTCGATGAGCCGTCGTTGGGGTTGGCTCCCATCATTGTGCAGGACCTGTTCAATCGGCTGCAGACGATCAAGAAGGAACAAGGCGTCACCATGTTGGTGGTGGAACAAAACGCCACCCTGGCTTTTGCCATTGCCGATCGGGCATACGTACTGGAGGCTGGGGAAATTGCGCTGTCGGGCACTTCGGAAGAGCTCAAGAACGACGATGCGGTACGACGTGCGTACCTCGGGTATTAAACGGGATTCTGAGGGGGACAAGTGACGCTGTTGGAACAAGCCCGACCGGCGGATGTGAAGTCCGCTGGCCTTCAAGAAAAGTTCAGGTCCAGGGCGGCCGACATCGGAGGTCGAGGTCTGATCCTCACCGGTGCGCTGGTGGTGATTCTGTCCATCATCTTCATCGCCATGGACGGCGCCAAGTTGTTCTGGATCAGGTTCTTGGACGCGTTGGCCAACGGCTTCATCTACGGCGCAGTGGCGTTGGCGTTGGTCCTCATCTACAAGGCCACTGGAATCATCAACTTTGCCCAGGGCTCCATGGCCATGTTCTTCACCTTTGTGGCCTGGGTGTTGGCCCGGGAACAAGGCTGGCCGGTGTGGCTCGCCATCATCGTGGCCATGGTGTTGGCAGCCGGATTCGGAGCAGCGTTCGAACGGATATTTGTCCGACCCTTCGATCCATCGAACCACCTTCCCATCACCATGGTCACCATTGCGCTGCTGTCGATCCTCGACGGTTTGGCCTTCATGATCTGGGCCGCTGACCCGAAAGGCTTTCCGTCGCCGTTTCCATCCAAGCTCAGCAACTTCGTCATGATCTTCGGAGCCAAGGTGTTCTATGCCACCGTGGGGATCTGGATCACCGTCATTGCTATGACAATTGTGATTTCGCTGCTGTTGAGCAAGACGAAGATCGGGTTGGCGTTCCGCTCCGTGTCGTCCAACCTCGAATCCAGTCGACTAGTTGGCATCAATGTTGGTCGCACACTGCAGTTCGGTTGGGCATTGGCGGCGGCCATTGGAACTCTGGCTGGCTGTCTGGTGTTGTCGGACACCAAATCGTTACTGGATCCAAGTTTCATGGCCAAGATCTTGGTGTTCTCGTTTGCGGCAGCCACCATTGGGGGGCTCGACAGCCTGGTAGGGGCGGTTGTGGGAGGCATCCTGGTGGGTCAATTACAAACCATGGTGGGCGGATACGTCACGTTCATCGGCTCCGACCTCGTGCTGGCTGTCACGCTGTTGGTGGTCATTGTTGTGTTGCTGTTGCGGCCCAACGGATTGTTCGGCAAAGTTCGGGTGGAGCGAGTCTGATGCCCATACGTCTTGTCCAAGGCACCCCCAAGCACCGTGCGTATCTGGCTGGCTCGTGGGCCATAGCCATTGCGGTACTCATTGCGTTGCCGTTCATCAAATTGCCTGAGTTGTTCGGCAATCCCACCGGACAGGTGCTCAACTGGAACAAGGTGTTGGCCTATGCGGTCGCAGTCCTTGGGCTTAACCTGGTCATTGGCTATTCAGGCCAGATCTCGCTGGGCCATTCCGCCTTTGTGGGACTGGGCGCCTACGCCACGGTGATCACCGTGGCTGATCACCATTGGAGCTATTTCGCAGCGTTGCCGTTGGCCTTCGTGCTGCCATTTCTGCTGGGGTGTGTGGTGGGATTGCCGGCGCTGCGTATCAAAGGTCTGTACCTCGTGGTGGTGACCTTTGCCTTAGCCATCACGTTTCCCACGGTCATTCTGCGCTACGCCAGTGTCACGGGTGGGTCCAATGGCAAGAACGTGGCCGGCACCCTGGAACCGCCGTCGTGGACGCCGTTTGATCCCCGCGAGCGTATCGACCCGTATCGGTTCCGCTATTTCGTCCTGCTCGTCGTGGCTGCGGTGATGTTCATCCTGGCCCGCAACCTCATCAAGAGTCGGGCGGGGCGCGCACTTGTAGCTCAACGAGACAATCCGTTGGCCGCAGCCATCAGCGGGGTATCCGTGCCGGTGAACAAGGTGCTCATCTTCGGGGTCAGTGCGGGTTTCTGCGGTGTGGCGGGCTGGATGCTCATCATCAACCTCCCCTTTGCTTCTGATGTCAGCTTCAGTGTGGCGCTCAGCATCACGCTCATCATCGGTTTGGTGATGGGTGGTGGAGCCACCGTGTCCGGAGCAATTCCTGGGGCAGTGTTGGTGGTCATCGTCAGCTACCTGTTGGAACATCTCACCGAGGGTGAAAAGCTCGGCCCCATCAGCATGAAATGGTTGGCCACACGTCCCGGTAAGGGGGGCATCGTGAGTATGGCCTTCGGCATATTGCTACTCGGATTCGTGTTTGTACTGCCCGGCGGGGTCATCGACGGGTTACGCAAACTGCGGTCGCGATTTGTGGTGGTCGTGCCGCGCCCGGCATGGCTCAGCGACGTCAAACGAGTTACACCATTGGTCGGCGGAGGTACTCGACCGGCTACGGAGCAAGCAGAAGTGGTGGCCTCGCACTGAGCATCCACGTAGCGCCAAGCCCGATCATTGGGCCGGCGACGTAGGAGGCCATGAGCCAGTAGGCGATCTCGACCGCCAGGTGCTCGACCGTGTTGCCGTCGAGCACCGCAATGCTGCGTGCGCGCACGCGTTTGCCGCTCTTCTCGCTACTCGACACAGCGCCCGTTCGGGGCGTTCTAGTTAGCCGGATTCAGTTTTTTCAAAGTGGGTCGGCGTGATAGGACCGTTGCTTCAACGGGTACAACACTCATAATACCCACCCTCACATCCACTCACGGGAGAACCACCACTGATGAAGCCACACCACCGCCACGGTGCCCGCGTCGCCATTGCCCTGCTCGCAGGCAGCGCTGTTTTGGCGTCCACCACCCCGGCCTTTGCGGCCACCAAGACAACCAAGAAAAAGCCCACGGCCACCACCAAGAAGCGTGCGGTCACAGCCACCACTAAAGCACCTGCCATCACCACCGCCACGGCGGCAGGCGGGTTGGGCAAACAAGCCGATGGCACGTATCTGGGCAAGGGCGGATTCAAGATCGACCTGTCAAAATGCCCCAAGGATTACAACGTCAACCAGGGCATCAGTGCCACTGAAGTCAAAGCGTTCGTGTCCCTGCCCAAGTCTGGCCCGTTGGCTGGTTTCGGTCTCATCGCCGACGGTATGAACAGCTACTTCAAGTACATCAACGATCAAGGTGGCGTGGCCGGTCGTAAAATCTCCCTTGATGTCAAAGACGACGCGTACCAGGCCGACAAGACCAAGGCCAACGTTGCCGAGGCCATTGCCTCCGGAAAATACTCGTCGTTGACCACCGTCTTGGGTACGCCCAACAATCTGGCCATCTGGGACGACACGAACAAAGAGTGCATGCCGCAGATGCTCAACGCCACTGGCGCCGCCCAGTGGGGTGACGTTGACAACCACCCATGGACAACGGGTATGCAGCTCGATTACACCACAGAAGCCATTTTGTGGGCGGAATGGGTGAAGAAGGAATTCCCGGCCGGCGCCAATGTGGGCATGCTCACCTTTAACTCGGACTTCGGTCTGAGTTACTCGAAGGGTTTCCGTCTGGCCATCAAGGGCACCAATATCAAGGTGGTGAAGGAGGAGTTGCACGAGGCGACGGCCCCCAATCTCACCAATCAGTTCACCAACCTGGAAGCAGCGTTGCCGGATGTGATCTTGATCCAGACGTCGGGG
>JAYVGK010000331.1:0-15685 GCA_043772215.1 Acidimicrobiales bacterium
CCAGACCAAGGTGTTGGTGAATCCCCATCTCGCCGAGTAGCGCAATGGGTCAGCCGGGTCGACGGCTTAGCTCAGCGAGCAATCGTTCCCGGGTCTCCACCAACCCCGCCAAGTTATGCGCTCCCCTCGATGGTGTCGAGCACCGCAGCCAACGCTGCTGCTGCGTCGCTGCGGGGTAAGGCCGCCATGCGAGCCAGAGCCGCCCCCGTCAGAGCGGGATGCTCAGTGACCTCCTGTCCGCACCACTGCGGAGGCACAAAAGCTGTCATCGCCTCGTCGTCGTGAAACTCGGCTTCTGCGATGTGCAACCCCGTCAGGGGACCTTGGAATACGTCGACGCTCATCGGCGGGAACCGGAACCGCTGCTTCGAGAGCCATTGCCCGGGGAGGCACGACAACGCGCCGTACTCAGCCTCGTCGAGATACATAGTCGTGATAGCTCCGCAATGCCCAACGACCCCAGTACGTGCGGGCAGTTTCTGCGTCAGCTTGCGTACGGTCTCCGGTCGTCCATCAACCACTCCGTCGCTCAGACGGAGGCGGACCCGAGTGCCTTCGATGTAGAGATCGGTGATCGACCACCTCGCCGACCGCTCGTGCTGAGGCAGCTCGGAAACGAGAAAGCGACGCTCGCGCGCCAACAATGCGTACTTCGAAGAATTCACCATCCCAGCCTCGCGCCAGCCCCGGGTCCGCCATCCGGCACGGCGAGGCGAGCGAGGGGAGGGCTTAGGAGGCCTCGGTGAGAGTACGTCGACCTGCTTCTTCCACGATGGCGGATTTGGACTCGTGGAAGCGGGCCGAGCCTCCGTTGGTGGTTTGTCCGGCGTCCACCACCAGGCAATGGCCGCTGATGTATCGGGCCTCATCACTGGCCAGATACAACGCTGCGTTGGCGATATCGGACGGCTGGCCGGCAATGCCCAGCGGTGACGTGGAAGCGATGTGCTTGTTGGTGGTGGCTAAATCGGTGTGGTCGCCGGTGATGACCGCAGCCGTCATGGCAGTGGCGGTGTTGCCGGGCGAAATGGCGTTGACCCGAATGCCATGCTGGCCCAGTTCTGATGCCACCGATTTGGTGAGCCCGATCACTGCGTGTTTGCACGCCGTGTACGCGTGTGGTCCCAATCCGCCCATGATGCCGGCGGTGCTCGACGTGGTGATGATCACTCCCGAACCCTGCGGCACCATTACTCGGGCGGCGTGCTTCATACCGTGGAATGCGCCGTTCAGCAGTACCGCCACCGTGCGATTCCATGCGTCGGAAGTGGTGTCGGCAATCCTGCCGATGGCTCCCACGATGCCGGCATTGTTGAACATGATGTCGAGGCGACCGAACTGGGCCACCGCCAGATCAATGGCGGCCGCTACGTCTGCCTCCACGGTGACATCGGTACGGATGAATCGGGTGGAATCACCCAGTTCGGCACACAATGCGTTGCCCGCATCGGACTGCAAGTCGGCGATCACCACCGATGCACCTTCTTCCACGAAGCGCCGTACGGTGCCTTCGCCGATGCCGCTGGCGCCACCAGTGATCACTGCGACCTTGCCATGCAAGCGGCCGTTCAGGATGCCTGCCAATCGATCAGCCATAACTTGTTCTCCTTCGTAAATGTGTTTGGGTTCGTGTGACACTGAGGCGATGGCCCGGCAACGTAGTGCGCGAGAGCTCGACAATTCCGATTTGGTGCTGAGCTACTTCAGCCTGGACCGTACCCATCCAATGGCTGACCGCATAGAAGCGGCGGCGGCGGCTGGTTACGCCGGCATCGGCCTCTATATCGGTGAGTATCAACGCCTTGGTGCCCAGGGTTTGGCGCACGGGTGGTTGGACGACCTGTTGGAGGCTCACCACATGTTGATTGCCGAGATCGAAGTGGTGCGGGGGTGGGCTCAGTGTGGCGAGCCGTATGAGCAGTGCTTGGTTATGGAGTCGGCGGCGTGGGAGATGGCGGACCGTTTCGGTTGCCGATATCTGCAGGCCATTGGCCCGTTCGAAGGCACCATCGCCGATGCGGGAGCGGCCTACGGTGCACTGTGCGACCGGGCTGCAGAGCACGGACTGGTGGTGGGGTTGGAATTCCTGCCGTTCACCAACATCGTGGATGCGGCGGACGCGCTGCGTATCGTGGAAGCAGCGGACAGGCCCAACGGGGGAGTGTGTGTGGACATCTGGCACCATGCTCGCGGCGCCAACAACTTGGCGCTGATTCAGGCCATCGGGGCCGATCGGATCACGGGTATACAGATGAACGACGGCACCCGAGTCCCGCAACGGCCAGACTATTTGCAGGATTGTCTGCGCAATCGGGTGGCACCTGGGGACGGAGAGTTCGGTGCTGTGGATTTTGTGGGCGCGCTGATTGACATGGGGGTGTCGGTGCCGTGGGCATTGGAAGTGTGCAATGACTCGGTATGGGGCAGCCCGGCTGCGGATCACGTGATCAGGTGCGCTGACGGCATGCGTACCGTGTTGGCCGAGGCTCACACCAGGTAGGCGGGGTCGGTGTGGTCCCGACGGCCTTCGGTGAACCGCCCGGCGGCGAACGCCTGCTCGATGTGCTCCTTGGCGTCCCACTCCCGGATACACAGGCGATGGGCGATACGCCACTCGCCGTGTCGCCGCTCGAAGCGGTCCACGTAGCGGCCTCCGAAGCGCTCCAGATATGGACCGTTGTCATCACGGCATCGGTGAACGGCCTGAACGTAGGTCTCCACTTGGGCTGAGTCCACGGAGGTGTAGTCGATGCACGGCTCGCCGATCATGTGCATGGTGGCCTCGCAGTGGGTACGTAGTCGGTCCGTGGCATAGCGGGCAAAGTCGACCCCCAGCCCTTGGAAGGTTCCATGGTCGTCGGTGGCATCGGGGTGGTAACAGGAGGCCACCAGCTCCGCATCGCAACGGTCGATGCCACGGCAGTAGTGGTGCAAGCACCGTTTGATCGAACGATCGTCTTCGTACATGGTGACCTGCCTGTGCCGGGTGAATGGGTGAGAATTGACCAGTCGGTTAGTTCTTCCTAGCATCGTCAGCGTCCGTTTGCGCTGGAGGTGCACGTTGTCCACAGAGGTAGCCACACAGGTAGCAGTGTCAGAGGGTGTCTTCACCATGTCGGCTGATGGGCCACACCTCATAGGAAGCAAGTGCGTGGACTGCTCCACATTTGCGTTCCCGGCTCAATCCAGTTGCCAACGCTGCGCCGGCACCAACACCGAACCCACTGAGTTGGCCAATCGGGGCACGCTCTGGACGTGGACCGTGCAGGGATTTCCGCCCAAGTCGCCGCCCTACAAGGGCGATGCCGACCCCGCCACCTTCACACCATTCGGGGTGGGCTACGTGGAGCTGCCGGGCCAGGTGAAGGTGGAGGCGCGCCTCACCGAGTCCGATCCAACCAAGTTGCACATCGGTATGGACATGGAGATGGTGCTCGAGCCTATTGCCAAGGACGCCAGCGGCAACGACATCGTGACATTTGCATTCCGGCCCGTTGCGGCCTGACCAGGGAGACAGAACAATGACTGACATCGCAATCGTAGGTATCGGCATGCACGAGTTCGGTCGCACCGACGGAGTGTCTGGCATGGACCAAGGAGTGGTGGCGGTGCGGCGTGCGCTCGCCGACTGCGGCACCAAGTGGGAGGACATGCAGTTCGCGTTTGGTGGCAGCCACTCAGCGGGCGCAGCTGACACCATGGTGTCCAAACTGGGTCTCACCGGTGTGCAGTTCATCAACGTGGCCAACGGCTGCGCCACTGGTGGATCGGCATTGTTCAGTGCCTACAGCGCCATTCGGTCCGGTATGTCGGACATCGGTATCGCCATTGGTTTCGACAAGCACGAACGTGGCGCGTTTCGGGTGGATTCCAAGGGAATGGATTGGTACGGCGCATCGGGATTGGCGCTCACCACACAGTTCTTCGGAATGAAGATCAACCGGTACATGTACCAATACGGCATCACGCAGGCATCGTTGGCCAAGGTGTCGGCCAAGGCGTTCCGCAACGGTTCGCTCAACCCAATGGCATGGCGCCGTAAGCCACTGTCGGAAGAAGAAATTCTCGAGTCACCGATGCTGTCGTACCCGCTGACGCAATACATGTTCTGCAATCCCGGAGAAGGGGGCGTGGCGCTGGTGCTGTGTCGGGCCGACAAGGCCCATCTGTATACAGATCGTCCCGTTTTCCTCAAGGCGGCGGTGGTGCGCTCACGTCGATTTGGCAGCTTCGAGGTGTTGGCCCCGTCCATTGCGCTGGAGCACAACGCCGGTCCCACGGTGGACACGTCGAAGGCGGCATTCGAAATGGCCGGTATGGGCCCCGAGGACATTGATTTGGCCCAGTTGCAAGACACCGAGGCAGGCGCGGAAATCATGCATATGGCCGAGAACGGGTTCTGTGAGCACGGCGAGCAGGAGCACATGCTGGCCAACGGCGACACCGAAATCGGGGGTCGCTTGCCGGTCAACACCGACGGCGGATGTTTGGCCAATGGCGAACCGATTGGGGCATCGGGACTGCGACAGGTGTACGAGAACGTGTTGCAATTACGTGGCGACGCCGGTGAACGGCAGGTGCCGGGAGAGCCTCGGACCGCCTATACCCACGTGTATGGAGCACCTGGTATCTCCGGTGTCACCATCTTGGCCCGATGATCGATTATTCGCGCGCTTATCATCTTGGAATCCGAGTACCAGACATCGACGCCGCCATGGCCGAGATGGCCGGTCCCCTGAGTGTTACGTGGTGCTCGGTGCAAGAGCGTGAACAATCGGTGTGGACACCTGATGGTGGTCTGCAAACGGTTCCATTGCGTTTCACCTATTCCGCCGACGGTCCCCACCATCTCGAGTTGTTGCAGGGGGCACAGGGAACGGTGTGGGATGGGTCAGTTTCTCCCGGGGCCCACCACACTGGCGTATGGGTGGATGACGTGGCCGCCGAGACCACGGCGTTGCTGAATCACGGTTGGGCACTGGTGGCCGCCCAGAAGCCGCCCGACGAGGGGTACGGAGTGTTCACGTATGTGGCCCCGCCCAGCGGGCTCATCGTGGAACTCGTGTGGAGTGCCATGGAGCCCATGTTCGGGCGTTGGTGGGCCGGCGGTGCATTGGCATGATCGCCAAAGCGCCAACCACCGCCCAACGTCATCGATCGTTTCATGAGGAGCGTCCGTGCACGATGTAGAGGCAATGCCCGCCCGATTGGAGGCTTTCCTGGCCACCGTTCGGCCCAATGACGTTGCCAAGGTACACAGCTATGAGCTGATGACCGGTGGATACAGCCGGGTAATGGGCCGCGCCGAAGTGCAGTGGAGCAACGGGGTCACCGAGACGCTGGTGTTGCGCGGCGATCCACCACCGGAGAAGACCATGTTGGTCACCGATCGTGATGCCGAGTGGGCCGTGTTGCAATGCCTATCGCTGGTTGACACCGTGGCGATGCCCGCGGCGTTGCACTACGACGCCACCGGCGAACATCTCGGTACCAAGGCAATCGTGTTGGAGTTCTGCGCCGGACCGTCGCTGCAATCACAACTGACCGAGCTGCTGGCTTCCGATACGCCCGCCGACGATCCTCGCTGCCTGAGTCACCGAGACGCCTTTGTGGACACGATGGCGCGGGTGCCGCAGGTGGATCTGGCCGTGATGCCTGCCTCCATGGTCCGCCCCACCGACTGGGATTCCTACATGGACACCACCAACGCACTGTGGTCGCAGAGCGAACGTACGCTGGTTGAGTCAAACCCCACCATGCGTTACCTGGGAGCGTGGTTGGATGCTCACCGACCGCCAGCCATGGATTTGGTGCTCCAGCACGGGGACCTCCAGCCCGCCAACGTCCTACTGGACCCAATCGACGGTTCTCACCGACTCATTGACTGGGAGTACGCCCACATCGGTGATCCTCGTGAGGATCTGGGTTGGTACGTGGTGTACTCGGCCTCGTCACTGCCCAGTCTGTACGGGCCCGATCCCGAGGCGTTCCTCGCTCGCTATCGGCAACGGACCGGCGCCTCTGAACTGCATGTGAACCAGGCCACGGTGGGCTATTTCTCCGTGGTGTCGGCTGTGAAGGTGTTCAGTGGGCTGGTGGCGGCTGCCAGTGCCATGGGCGAAGGAAAGTCCAACGGTGTCATGACCTTGTACAACATCAACGCTGTCACCATTGGCCATATGAATTTCATGGCTGGGTGCAATGCCCTGGCAGAACCCTTGGATGCACTGCGATCCATGCACCAGCAGATGACGGCCAGCGCATGATCTCGCTTCCATCCACCGACCAGATCATCCTCGACTGTCGCCGTGAGTTGCTCGAAGTGATCGGGCCTGAGGTGCATACGGACGCCGGCAAGGTAAGTGTGCAGATGTTGGAGAACGTGTTGCGAAATGCCGCCCAGCGCGCCGCCCACGAGATTGCTTGGATGCGTGACGAAACACTGGCCATGGAGGCCTATGCCTCTGACACCTTGGCTGCGCTGCCATCAGCCTCCGGAGTCGCAGCGGCGTTGGTGGCGCTGAACGATGGGCCGCGCCAGAGTCTGCATCTTCAAGACATGGCCCACACCTACAGCCTGGCCGGCGAGGCGCTGTCGTGCGCGTTGGAGGCGGCGTTGGCGGCCGGTCATCAGGAGTTGTCGTCACGGGCGTCGACGTTGTTGGGGGAGCGCAGCGCCAACGAAGCGCAGATCATGGGCGAGTGGGGATTCGTAGGGCGAGGTTGACGAACTCCAATGAGTGAAGATGCCCGTTGTCCGCATGTGGATCTGTACGACCCACAAACCCAGCAAGACTGGTACCCCGCATACGACGAATTGCGCGAAGACGCTCCGGTGTATCTAGTACCAGGCTCATCGATGTATGTACTCACTCGCTACGAGGATGTCGCTTTCGTCAGTAGACGTACAGATCTGTTTCAGAACGGACCGGCTCCGAGCGGCGCATTGATGCAGGACGAACAAGCCTTGGCCATCTACCGCGAGCAGGGCCGCTTCCGACGGGCTCCGCTGAGTGTGGACCCACCCGCTCACCGTCGTTACCGGGCATTGGTGGACCCGTATTTCAGTGCCGGAGGGTCAGAACGGCAACGGGCCATGATCACCACGATGGTCAATGAGTTGATCGATGCCTGGATCGGCGACACCGAAATCGAGTTCGTCCAGCAGTTCGCCCTTCCACTTCCGGTGGCGGTCATCACGTCGATGTTGGGGTTTCCGTTGGAGCACATCGCGCAGTTGAAGCTTTGGTCCGAGGCGTGGGTGATGCCGTTTGCTGGACGCCTCACCCCGGAGCAGCAGCGCCATGTGGCCCACGAGGGGGTGGCATTCCAGCGCTACATCCTCGACGTCATCGAGGAGAAGCGGAGCAGGCCCGATGACAGCGTCATCAGTCATCTCACCCAGGCCCAGTTCCATGATCCAGAAACGGCCACGCTACGTCTGCTCACCGACGATGAGATCCTCTTCACCACCGATCATCTCTACATCGGTGGTAACGAAACCACCACCTTTGCCCTCACGTCCGGACTATGGCTGATGCTGCGCCAACCGGGATTGCAGCAGCAGTTGCGCGCCGATGCATCCAAGATCCCCGTGTTCGTGGACGAGGTACTGCGGCTGGAATCGCCCACGCAAGGGCTGTATCGCCACAACCTGGTGGATGTGGAGTTACACGGCGTGACCATTCCGGCGGGCTCCACTGTGCATCTTCGCTTCGCTGCTGCCAATCGCGATGCAAGAGTGTTCGACGATCCGGACCGCTTGAACCTGGAGCGGGCCAACGCAGCCCGTCATGTGGCCTTCGGCCAGGGTGAGCATCACTGCCCCGGCGCCGGACTGTCGCGTTTGGAGCAATGCATTGCCTTCGAGGTGTTGTTGAACCGGGTCGCTGAATTCCAATTGTTGCCACGCAATGACTTTCGCCACAAACCCGGTTTCGTACTGCGGGCGCTCGAGGAATTGCACGTCAGCTTCACCCCGCTCTGAGGAGATGCAGCAATGGCCACCATCCTGGCTCACATCACAGTCCGTCCCGGCACCGAGGAACGCTTTGAATCAATAGCCAAGGTGTTGCACCAAGTCACCCACGCCGAGGAAAGTGGTGTGCGCGCTTATGGATATTGGCGCGCCGCACTGCCTCGTAGCTATTACGCGCTGTTGTCGTTTGCGGATTTTCTGGCGTTCATGGCTCACCAAACCAGCGAACATCATGAGGCGGCCAGCCCGGAACTGGGGCCGTTGATGGAATCGATACGGCTGGAATGGGTGGATCCCATTCAGGGTGCCTCCACCTTCGTGCCCACCAATCAGCAGGCGGTGCCCGATGACGCCGATGACCTCACCCGGCGTTACGCCGTGCGCTTCGCCGCCGAGATCGCCGAGTGGTGGCTGCCGTTGAGGCACTGATCAACCCGGGTGCTCGGAGTAATGGTTTTCGGTGTGGGTGCGTCCCAGGACACCGGGAGAATCTTGCGGCCCCACAGGAATGGGGCATCAATGCGTTGGGTGTCACCGGCCAAGCGCATGGTGGGGAAGCGCTCCACCAGCGTCTCGATGGCCACCCGGGCGGTGAGGCGGGCCAGCCCCGCTCCCAAGCAGTAGTGGATACCCCAACTGAAGGAGAGGTGACGCCGGGTTTGTGTCACCGGGCGATTCATGCGGAACTCATCCGGGGCCTCGAACAAGTCCGGGTCGCGATTGGGTGACGCGTACAGGACCATCACCTTTGACTCCTCGGGGATGGCAACACCGGACAGCGTCACCGCCTCGTTGTTGGTACGACACAGCCCGAGCACCGGTGGGTCAAAGCGCAAACTCTCTTCAACGGCACTCTCGATGAGCGACGGGTCTGCCACCACACGCTGCCAACGGCTGGCGTCTTCCAACAGGCGCCACATCAGATTGGTGATGAGCGATGTGGTGGTTTCGTGACCGGCCACCAGCAGTTGGCTCACCGTGTTGGTGGCTTCGCGCAGATCCATCGGGCTACCGTCATCGCCATACGGCGCAGTGGCCAAGTAGCTGAGAAAGCCATCAGGCAGTGCCTCGCCGTCCGCCGCCAGTTGACGACGATGTTGGATCTGAGCGCGGGAGAACGCATTGACGCCGCGCCGGCCGTCGCCGCCGCGATCTGGATACGTCATGGCTGCCACCATGTCATCGGCCCACTCACTGAACTGAGCGCAGTCATCCAACTCCACCCCGAGTAGGGCGCAAAAGCTGGCCACAGGAAGAGCCAACGCAAAATCGGTGTGTAACTCACATCCGCCACGAGGAGCAAGAGCCGTGGCGATGTCATTGGCCAGTGCACGAATGTGCGGTCTGGTGGCATTCACTGCACTGGGCAGGAACGGGTCACGCAGAAACTGGCGGCGGTGAGTGTGCTCCGGTGGGTCGTCGCGCTGGACATCCCCGACGCTGATCGAACTGGTGATCCCCGGACCCTTGCGATTTGACCACGTGGTGGTATCGGTAAGCACACCTACTATATCGGCTGTGTTGGCCAATGTATACAGCGGTGCTTCCAACCCTGTATGCAGATGAACCGGACACTGGGCCCGTAGCTGCGCGTAGGCAGCTGCAGGGTCGGCCAACACATGGGCAGCGGTGGGGGAGTATTCCTGCATACAGGCTCCTGTTCCTAAAATCATCGTACAGTCAATTCTTCGTAGACAGCCTACCGTTCGATGAACGACCGACGCCCGTTGACACCAGCTGCCAGACTCCAGGCGTGACCATGGATCGTTTGCTCTCGTTGGCCGCCGGCACCATCTTGGACGTAGCGCCCCACGAGGCCCCCCATGTGGCGGCCGCCGCAGGGTGGCCGGCGGTGGGTATCTGGTTCGACGCAGCCACGTGGACCGACAAGACGTCAACGTCGGTGAGCGCAGCGTTGCGCGACACGGGCGTGGTGGCACTGGACATGGAGCCGGTGATCTTCTCGCCTGACGGCGATCCCGGAGAGGCCCTCATTGATGCAGCCGCAGCCATCGGGGCCCGCCATGTGTTGGTGGCCAGTAGGTTGGCGGTGTCATCAGCAGTAGTGGAGCGATTCGGTGCGTTGTGCGACAGGGCAGTTGCTGCCAACATCACGCTGGTACTTGAGTTTTTGCCCATCTTTGCCATCCGTACACTGGCCGAGGCACTGACTGTGGTGAGCCATGCAGGGCGTGCCAACGCTGGTGTCCTGGTGGACACATTGCATTTGGCACGCTCAGGCGCGGCGCCCGCTGATCTCATGGCGATCGATCCAGCATGGCTGCCCTATCTACAACTGGCGGATGCTCCTGTAGTGCCGCAGGATGCCACAGTGCGGGGTCTGTTGCATGAGGCCATCAATGCCCGTCTGCTTCCGGGCGAAGGGGGCCTTCCACTCGTTGAGGTGTTGCGGATGGTGCCGCAGGTACCGGTATCGGTTGAACTGCGCTCAGCCGTACTGCGAACCACGTATGTGGATCCGGTGGAGCGCGCCCGGGTGGTGTTGGCCGCCACCGAATCTGTCCTCAGCCGAATGTGACGCCCTGGCAACCCAACGCATAGCTGAGGGCGTGGCACACCGCGCTCATGGTTGCCTCGTCCACTGTCCCGATGTGGTGGGTGAGTGATGCTTGAGTGACAGTGTGAAGACCGTCGCAGTTGATCGCCGACGGCCGATCCAGTCCAGCATCGTGGTGGTCGAGCGCCACCTCTGCACCCAGTCCTCGGATGTGGGTGGTGATTTCAGCCACGGTGATCAGTTGGCGAACGTCGATCACCTCTGGGCGCGTGAGGATAAGCACAGGTCGTGTTTTGCGCCCAACTTGAGCCAGCCATATCTCGGCCCTGGTCATTATTCGGACCACGCTTCGGCGTCACTCCAAAACGGGTCAGGCAGTTCCGGGTGCAGTTCATATGCGGCCCGATCTGACTTGGCCAACGCCGCGTTTACGGCGGCCGCCACACCATTGCGGGCGGCCGCCGAGACGTTGACGTCGAGACGGCGAGCCTGGTCCGCAAGCTCATCGTCAAGTGTGAAGGTGGTCCGCTTTGAAGCCATAATATTATGCTAGCATCAATTGCTGTCACCTTACGAAGCAACGAAACGTAGTGGAAGGGTTTTCATGGGGCGTAGGAAAATACTGGGATCGTGCAGCGGGCTGGGCAATTCGCCGTCGAGTTCGATGTGATCGGTGCGGTCCAACAGGATCCGAAATGCCGTCATCATCTCTTGCCGGGCCAAGGCGGCGCCCAGACAGAAATGCGCACCCAACCCGAACGCCACGTGATGGTGGGCGTTGTCTCTGGTGATGTCAAAACGTCCGGGATCATCGAACACCAACGGGTCGCGGTTGGCGGCGCCGAAACGGACCATGACCGACGCGCCCTGCGGTATGTCCACATCGGCAACTTGAACCGGACACGTTGCCTTCCGCCACAACCCTTGAACGGGGCTGTCGAAACGTAACGATTCCTCCACGAAATTGCTCAGCAGATGTGGTTGTTCTCGCAACAGCAGCTGCTGATCGGGGTGGGTGGCCAACAGCATCATGGCGGTGGCCAAAGCGCCGGTGGTGGTTTCGAATCCGCCAGTCACCAATTGATGCAGAAGGTCTTGCAACTCGTTCATGGTGAACTCACCATCGGAGTCCGCACCCACAATGAGCGAGATGAGATCGTCGCTGGGCTCGGCTCTGCGCTTCTCACATTCCGCCGCCAGATAGTGCTGAGCTTCCAATTCCACCTCTACTTCGACCATGGCCTCTTCCATGGTCATGTCCGGACGATTGGCCAAACACAGCATGGCCTCTGCCCACCGGCGAAACGTGCGGTATTGACTGCGGTCCAGACCCAACTGCTCAGCAATGAACATCCCCGGCAGTGGAAGGGCCAGATCGGCCACGAACTCGCACCGCCCGGTGTGGATGAACGCATCCACCAATTGATGGGCGATGGCCTCGATGCCGGGGGTGAGTGCTTTGACGCGACCCGGTGTGAACACCCGGTTCAGCACCCTGCGATAACGGGTATGGACGGGCGGATCGGTGCGCTGGAGCGTGACGGCACGCCCCCAGCCCCGTTCACTCAATGCCGTGATGTAAGCGACCGCCACAGGATTGACACCGGCACTGCGGCGCGCTGGCGTACTGGAGAACGTGGCGGGATCGTTGAGAGCATTGCGTGCTTCAGCCATGGCGCCCACCACGTACAGATCCACATCTGCCTCGTGCCATACCGGGCACGTTGCCAGGCGTTGTGCGTAGTAGTCGAACGGGTCGTCTTGCACGCCGGGGTCGCTCAGCCTCCGCTCAAGCGGAGTGTCGGCCACCATCACGACACCAAGCTTCCGGCGTCCACCGGCACTACCACCCCAGTGACCCACGCACTCAGATCCGACACCAACACGGTGATGACGCGAGCCACGTCGTCGGGCTGACCAGCGCGCCCGAACAGTGTCTTGTTCATACGTGCACCTACATCCAGCCCTGCTGCCTTGAGGGGGGCCAGTTGCGCCTGTACCCCCGGTGTGTCGATGACCCCTGGGGCCACGCCCACCACCCGGATGTCGAGCGGGGCGAACTCCAGTGCCAGGTTCTTGGTGAGGCCCACCACGGCATGCTTGGACGCCACATAGGCGCTGATACCGACGGCAGGACGAAATCCTGCGGTGGATGCCAGGTTCACGATGACACCACCCGCCGTCATCCGTTTGGCGGCCTCCCGAGCACCGGCAAACGTACCCCGTACGTTGATGGTGAGGAGGCGATCGATGAGCGCATCGTCGGCATCAATGGCGGGACCGGTCACGGGATAGACGCCGGCATTGTTGACCCAGATGTCCAGGGATCCAAAAGACTCCACTGCCAGGTCGGCCACCGCGCCCAACGATGCTGTGTCGGAAACGTCGGCGATGGTGGCGATCACCTCGGAGCCGGTGGCCTGGGCCACCACCATGGCTGTGGCGGTGGCGGCCGCCAGGTCGAGGTCGGCAATCACCACGTTGGCCCCCGCCTCGGCCAGGCGAGCCACCGTGGCGGCCCCTATGCCCCCGCCACCACCGGTGACCACGGCCGTTCTCCCGACGAGGGAGAGCAGATCAGCGAGGCTGGCGTGACTGTGATCCGGGATCATGGGTTCCTCGACTTGTCGACTGGTGCCGCGGCGGTGTGATGGGGGAATCTACCGGACAGTTAATTTCTGTGCCTGTCGCCTACCATCACCACACACCAGACCATCGAATGCCAAAGAGAGGCGCGCACCGTGCAGTACCGACTCACAAAGATGGACGAGTGGCCCCGCCACCAAGTCGGTGGCACCTTCGATGTGGTGGCCGATGGTTCACCTCATTGGAGCGACGGGTATTACTTCACCATGGGTGACGATGCCGGTGACATTGCCTGGTTCATGGGCTTTCGCCTACATGCCAACAACGATGTACTCGATGCCTTCACCTGTGTCTCCAGTGGCGGACGCCAACACAACATCCGCTGGTCGCGTCGGCTGCGGCCGCGCATCGATGAACTGGAATGCGGACCGTTCTCAGTGGAGATCGTGGAAGGCCTGCGGACCTTGAAGGTGCGCTGTGCTCCCAACCAATACGGCATAGCTTTCGACCTTACCTGGGAGGGGTTTGCCCCGCCGTACAACGAGGAGCGGCTCATCTCCGTCATCAACGGTCGGGTACACAGCGATCGTTCCAATTACGACCAATGCTCACTGGTCACTGGTTGGGTGGAGTTCGACGGACGGCGTATCACCGTGGACCACTGGACCGGTGTGCGCGACCACTCGTGGGGCATTGGCAACAACACTGGCGGTCCGCGTTCGGTGGCCATCGCCCCACCTCCCCGCGCCGAAGCCCCGGCTGCTCCCGGCTTGCGTCAATGGTGTGTGTTTCGTTTGCCCAACCGGGTGGTGTTCTGGCAGTTTCACCATTCGTTTACCCATTCACCTACTGGCGCGTACGACAAGTTCGAAAGCCAGTGCATGTTTGCCTACGGTGACGAGCGCCAAGCGTTCGCCTACACGTCCCTCGCCCACGAGGCCACGTGGGTTGAGGTTGATGGGTCCAGGGTGAAACGTCTGGCATCGGCCACCATTGCTTTGACGAGGCCCGATGGTGGCGTGGAGCGCTACTTGGTGGAGACCATCTCCTATCCCGTGTATTTGCAGGGCGGAGGCTATTTCGGCGGTTACCACGATGGGTTGGGTCGCGGCGTATATCGCGGCGACGATCACGGGGAGGGTGATGTGTGGGACGTGTCGCACCCGGTGGTGGCGGTGGAGCCAACGGGTACGTTGCAGATGAACCACTGGTCATGGGCTGAAACGTGGGGTCGTTGTACTGATCTCGACGATGCAACGCAGACCGGTACCGGTCACTTGGAGTGTGTGGTGGTCGGTCCATATCCCGGCTTCGAGAAGTGACGTGACGGCGATGCGGGTACTGGTGCTCGGAGGATCGGTCTTCGTTGGTCGAAGGCTGGTCCGCGCCCTCGTTGATGCCGGAAACGAAGTGTGGGTTCTCAACCGGGGCCGAACCGCGACGTCATTGCCAGCGAGTGTCTCGCAGTTGGTGGCTGATAGGACCGACGCTGCATCCATGCGCGCTGCTCTTGCTGGCACGCAGTGGGATGCACTCTATGACGTGTCCGGCTTTGTGATGGCGGCGGGCGGATCCGACTTCGAATCGTTGTTGGACCTGGTAGACGGGTCCGTGGGAACCTATGTATACGTAAGTTCGATCATGGCTTATGACCAATCATTGATTGGTGTTTTTCCGTGGACCGAGGATCTTCCTGCCAATCCCGAGGGTACAAGTTCGTACGGCGGATTCAAAGCGATGGCCGAGCGGGCTTTGCTGGAACGCCACGCACGGACCGGGTTGCCGGTGTCGGTGGTGCGACCGGCGGCCATCTACGGGCCGGACAACAACATCTATGACATGGAAACCCCCATGTTTCTCCGCCTCTTGCGGGGGTTACCCATTCTTGTACCGCACGGTGGATTGGTGGCTGGATCCTATGGTCATGTGGATGACCTATGCGCGCTGATGATGACGTTACCCGGGTGCCCGGCCGCTTACGGGGAGATCTTCAATGCCACCACCGACGGCATCACAGTGAAGCGGTACATCGACACCTTGGCCGAAGTGGTGGGGATGGAGGCCAATGTGGTGCGGGTGCCCGATTCGCAGTTAGGCCTCATCACCACCGCAGTGTTCGGGCACCTCTTCGGTGCCGCCCACCACTCCGTGCTCAGTACCGACAAGGTGCAGCGGATCACAGGGTTTCAACCCCAATTCGATTTACGCCGGGGTCATAAGCATACCTATGAATGGTTCTGCCAGCAGGGCTGGGGGTCACTGGATGTGGCGTTGGAGGATCCGGTATGGCGGGCCTCCTGGAACTTCGAGGCCGAAGCAAGTATGGCGGCGACGGTGGCGCAGGTGCGTCTGTGAATGCCCCCATCGGACGTCCAACCGACGCAGCACTCTGGCATTCGGTGGTGTCCACCTTACGTACCGTTGTGCTGCCCGACGTTCAGGACCCATTTGCCCGCAATGCAGTGATCCAATTGATTGGTTTGGCCCTCTACGCATTGGGTCGCGGTGACGATCCCAGCGCCAACCGGGTAGAGGCAATTGCCATGGCGCTGGACTCACTGGTTACCAACCCATTGGTGGCACCGCGGTGGCCAGTGTCCGGG
>JAYVGK010000332.1:0-3673 GCA_043772215.1 Acidimicrobiales bacterium
GAGGCCGACGAAATCGCTGGCCTTGATCTACCCGAAATGGGCGCCATGGCTTACCCGGATTTTCTTGAAGCACAGGGTTCGGTGTTTGTCTCCGACAACGATGCTGTCATTTCGACCACAGCGAGCAGCGGTGTCGCCGCTCGCCTTCGCTCAAAGGTGGGATCATGAAGCGTGTCCAGGCTGTCATCAGGCCGGAACGGCTCGATCCGGTTCAGCACAAGCTGGCCGAGGCTGGCTTCATCGGCATCATGGTGCACGATGTACGAGGCCACGGCAGCGAGACCGAGCCGAGCGGCGAATATCGCGGCGTACGATTTACGATGACCGTGAAACACAAGTTGCTCATCGACTTGCTTGTCGAAGACGACGAGGTCGCACCCGTAGTCAACATCATCCGAGAAGAGGCAAAGACCTCGGGGGCAGGCGATGGCCTCATCTTCGTTCTCGATTGCGCCGCCGTTTACCCCATTGGCGACTGAAGAAGTCAGCGACTGTATGCAACGTCAGTAGTGGGCCACACTCCAGATGTCCTACTGAGTGACCCAAACCCGGGTCACTCAGAAATTTGCGGGGCCAGTGCCTACGGGGTTCTCGTTCCCTGCGTCCCGCCTGGCGGGACTTTCTGCACTACCTCGATCTAGGGCCGGCCATCGTTACGTCCCCTTTGCTGGCACCCACTGGGGAACTACGCCGGTTCGTTGGGTTCCGCAGGTGGCCCGGAGTCGGGATCAACAACCCATCTCCCTGGTGCGTCATCATCTCCGGGCGCCTCGGCCGATTCGGGCTCCTCGTCGAAAGGCCGCTCGCGCCCAGTCATCGGTGACCCCTCCTTCTTCCCTCCGCCGGGAGGGCGGGAGTTCTCCAGCGGATCGTCACGGTCGGAGTCGGTCTCGTCATTGCGGGACTGATTTGTCGTCATGACCGTCCCCTACCCGAACTCAGCCGCAACGAACCAGGGGCTCTATCTCATCGCTATTTCTCCTGGCCGAAGGCAAAGCCTTTGGAGAACTGCTTCTGCAACACGGTGAACACCACCACTGGCGGAATGACGGCGATGATGGCCCCGGCCATCACAGCGCCCCAATTTCCCTGCCCGTCGAGATCGATGAGGCGACCGAGCCCAACCTGCACCACTTGACGCTTCTCAGATTGCATGATCACCAGCGGCCACAAGTACTGGTCCCATGCTGAAACGAACTGGATCACCGCCAGCGCGCCAATGGTGTTCCAGCTCATCGGTATGAGGATCCGCCATAGGAACGTGATTGGTCCAGCACCGTCGATGCGAGCAGCGTCGGACATCGACGACGGCACGTTCATGAAGTGCTGGCGAAACAGCAGCACGCCAGTGGCAGACGCCAAGAACGGCACGATGATGGCCGCCGAGGTGTCTGCATGCAACGTTTTCGACACCACATCGAAAAGCGCAACGATGAGTAGTTCTGTGGGCAGCATCAACGTGAAGAGCACCATTGCGAATGCCAGGCGGCGCAACGGGAACCGAAAATAGACGAAAGCCAGCGCAGCCAACAGCGACAGGACGGTCTTGGCGGTGGTGACGCAGATTGCAACCACCGCACTATTGAACATGAACCGGGCAAGCCCCGCTCCCGACCACGCCGATCTGATGTTCTCCATGAGGTGACGGCCGGGGAGAAGCGAAGCGTTCGTCGCTTGCTGCCCAGTCTGGGTCGCCTTCACCATGGCCAGGATCAGTGGAGCCCCCACGACAATGACAGCTGTGATGAGGACGAGGTGGGTGGCCACGTGCCGGTGACGGTGGCGACGCCGAAGTGGTTTTGCAAGGCCGACAGTCGCGCTGGGTTCATTAGGCCGCATAGTGCACCTTGCGATGTCCGAAGCGGAACTGCAGAACCACGATGCACACCACGAGCGCAATCATGCTGACGGCTTGCGATGCTGCAGCGCCAGTTTTGAAGTTTCGGAAACCGTCCTGATACAGCTGGTATACGAGGAACGTGGTGACTCCCGTTTGGCCCCGTACGGGACCACCTCGGGTGAGCAGGTCAACGAGACCAAAGCTCTCGAACAGTGCGCTCATGATGTTGGCGAACACCAAGAAGAACGTCATTGGAGAGATCAACGGAACCACGACCTTGCGGAACACCTGCCACTGGCTGGCCCCGTCAATACGCGCCGCCTCCATCACCTCGGTTGGCAAATTGTGTATCGCCGCCAAATAGAACACCACGTTGAACCCGAGACCTTTCCACACAGTGGCGAGGACAACGAGTGTGAACGCCAAGATGGGATTATCGAGCCATCGGGGGCGTATCCCCAGCGTCGAGCCGAGGAGCGAATTGACGACACCAACTTCGGGGTTGAACAAGAACAACCACAGTGTTCCTGCAATGGCCGGGGACAGCGCGTAGGGGTAGATGAGCAGCAGCCGATAGATCTTTGCCCCTCGGATTGGCCTGCTGGCCAGCCATGCCAGTCCCAAGGCGATGAACAATCCAATACTCACCACCAGCACTAGAAATACCAGCGTTTGTGCGATTACCTGCCGATACACGGCACTTGTGGCCAGCTCACCAAAGTTCGCAAGGCCCACAAATTGCTCGTTGCCAACGACGAGATTGGACCGAAACAAGCTCAGGCGTAGCGTACGAATTGCTGGGTATATAGAAAAACACCCAAGCACAGCAATGGTTGGCACGAGAAGAAGAATCGGCAACCGTTTCTCCGGAAATACGCCAGCGTTGCCGCCAGCGGTTTCGGTGTCTCCGCTGTTTCCTTGTGCCGATGCAGCCCTGGATGCGGGCTGGCGGCCCGCCCCCAAGACGATCAACCGAAGTTCTTGTTGTACTCCGCCATGGCCTTCTTCGCCTGGGCGGCCGCCGTCTTGGCCACCGATGCCACGTTTTGACCGTCCAGCACCTTCTGCATGCCCTGTTCGATGAAGCCTCTCACCTCGATGTTGGCACCGTTGAGCGCTCCGGCGTTGGCCACGTTAGGAGTGGTGCTGAGCAACTGCTTGAACGCCACCACCTGCAACGGATTGGAGACAAACCAGCCCTCCTTCTCCAAGTTGTCCACACTGCTCTTGCGAACCGGGTAGTACCCCGTGAGCTTGTGCCAGCTCACCATGTTCTCCGTATTGGTGAGGAACTGACCGAAGTCCACCGCTAGTTCTGCGTCGCTCTGTGAGACGTCTTTGGCCACCCACAAGCTCGCGCCACCGATCACCACGCCGTTGCGGGACTTGGCATCGGGAAGCGGTAGCGGACCAACGCCAAGTTCAAACCCACTCTGTTTTGACGCGTCCAAGATGTTGCCCAGTCCGGCGGTACTGTTGATCGTCATCATGGCTTTTTGCCCGGTGAAGATGGCATTGGTGCCCACCGTATCGGCCAGTTTGCCGGTGTTGGTGAGGTAACCGCGCTTGTTGAGATTTTGATAGAAACTGAACACTCGACGTCCAGCAGGAGAGTCGATGTTGCTGGCGGTGGCGCGACCCTTGCGGCCATTGTTGTTGTTCACCATGGCCACGTTCTGCTCACTCATCCATTGTTCAAACAACCAGGAGAAAGGCGTGAGCGCCACGCACTTCACGCCCGTCTTTGCCGCATCGAATATGGCACACGTGGCGAAGATTTCGGCAAATGTCGAAGGAGGCTTGGCCGGATCGAGTCCTGCCTTCGCCATGAGG
>JAYVGK010000333.1:0-3154 GCA_043772215.1 Acidimicrobiales bacterium
TGCTCAATCCGAAAGGCGTGCTGTTCTTCCTGGCCTTTCTCCCAAAATTCCTACCTGTACGCGGACCGAGAAACGTGGCGGCATTCGGACTGGGGCTAAGCTTTTGTGCACTGACGATCGTGATCTACGGCGGATACTCACTTGTGGCAGGAGTACTGCGTGACCGACTAGCGAAACCTTCCACGTTCGTGGTGTTGCGATGCATCTGCGGCATCGTGTTTATCGGGCTCGCAGCGTCATCGTTACATCAAGCAATAACCGCCTGAACCACCGTTCATGCCCTGCGTCGCACCGACTGTGCACGGTGCGCCACCAACAAGTACTGCGAGAAGCTCGAGTTTGCGGAATTGTTCCGTGAGTTTGAATTCGTACATGCAGACCCAACGCGAACTCGCAGGTTCGCTTGTCGCGTGCTTTCCTGAAACGTCGAGAACCCGCTTGCCCGCAGCCTGTGCACGCGCCTCACCTATGCCATGGCCACCGTAATCGGGTACCACGCCAAGTCCCCGGGCAAAAGCGTACGGTCGGACCGATCGACCAATACTGTCAAGTAACCGGTCCGCCGCCATTGGCCTACCCGCGTAATTCTACGGCGAGTGTGGACGTGAGGCAGGTTCGTGTACGTGAGGCAGTACTGCTGGACGTCCACAAACCTGCTGGACGTCCACACGTGAAGTGGGGGCAGGGTTCAGGCGAGGGCAGCGGTGAACTCGTCGAGTTTGGTGGTGTGCTCCCAGGTGAAGGCGGGATCGTTGCGGCCGAAATGGCCGTAAGCCGCCGTCTTCTGGAAGATAGGGCGCCGCAGGTCCAGATCACGGATGATGGCGGCGGGACGCAGATCAAAGGTGTGCTGCACGGCGGCTTCGATCTTGGCCGGATCCACCTTGGCGGTACCAAAGGTCTCCACCATCAGCGACACGGGTCTGGCCACACCAATGGCATATGCCACCTGGACTTCGCATCGGTCAGCGGCCCCCGAGGCCACCACATGCTTGGCCACCCAACGAGCGGCGTAAGCAGCCGAGCGGTCCACCTTGGAAGGATCCTTGCCGCTGAATGCCCCACCACCGTGGCGGGCGGCGCCGCCGTAGGTGTCCACGATGATCTTGCGGCCGGTCAGACCAGTATCGGCGTGTGGGCCGCCGAGTACGAAGTTGCCGGTGGGGTTGGACAAGAACCGGTAGGCATCGCCCTGGAACTGCTCCGGGATACTGGGCTTCACCACATGCTCCATGAGGTCGGTATGCAGTTGCCGTTCCAGGTTCACCCCCGGCGCGTGTTGTGTGGAGACCAACACCGTTTTCAATGCCACCGGACGACCATCGGAGTAATCGAACGTCACCTGCGTCTTGCCGTCCGGACGAAGATATGCGAGCGTACCGTTCTTGCGGACCGCAGTGAGGCGCTCGGCCAAACGATGGGCCAGCCAGATGGGCAGCGGCATGAGATCCGGCGTCTCGTTGGTGGCGTAGCCGAACATCATGCCCTGGTCGCCTGCGCCCTGGGTGTCGAGGTAGGCGTCGATGTCGTGCTCGGTACGCGCCTCGAACGCTTTGTCCACGCCCATGGCGATGTCGGGCGATTGCTCGTCGATCGACGTGATGACAGCACACGTATTGCCGTCGAAGCCTTTATCGCCGTGGTCGTAGCCAATGCCGTTGACGGTGCGACGCACCAGCTTGGGGATGTCCACGTAGGCCGTGGTGGTGATTTCTCCAGCCACCACCACCAGCCCGGTGGTGAGCAGGGTCTCGCACGCCACCCGCGCTTCGGGGTCGGCGGCGAGAATGGCGTCGAGGATGGCGTCGGACACCTGGTCCGCCATCTTGTCCGGGTGGCCTTCGGTGACGGACTCGGACGTGAAGGTCCAGTTGAGTGCCATGGTGTTGCTCCTTGTTTGATCTGTGTACGTAGCGTCGATGCGCTCGGTGTGTCGAGACTGACCTGGTGGTCAGCCCCCGTGTCGCCGAGCCACCGTTCGCTCGATGTCAGGTTCCATGGCCCCCAGGGCCAGGTTGATCACCGCACGCGCAACAGCTCGTTTGTCTGCCAACTCTACGTGGTGAACGCCTCCAGAAGAAGTGAAGATGATCACTTCATTGGTTTCGGTGTCGAAGCCCCGACCAGGCAGGCTCACATCGTTGGCCACGATCATGTCGGCACCCTTACGGGCCAGTTTGTCTCGGGCATAATGGGCCACGTCACCCGTCTCGGCGGCAAACCCGATAAGAATTTGCCCCGAGGGCTTGGCCGCCCCCAGACCGGCAAGGATGTCCGGAGTGCGCTCCAGGGTGATGGTGGGCGCGTCGGCGGTGGACGGGTCCTTCTTGATCTTGGTCTCGGCGGTATGCACGGGACGAAAATCAGCCACCGCGGCGGCCATGACAATGAGGTGGGCGCCGTTGGCATGAGCGGTCACCGCCGCCTCCATCTGAGCCGCCGACTCCACTGTCACCACAGTGACTCCAATTGGCACCGGGCGGCTGACCGTGGTGACCACCGTTACCGATGCGCCGCGCGCCGCACACTCGTCTACGAACGCAAACCCCTGTTTGCCACTACTGCGATTGCCGATGAATCGAACCGGGTCGATGGCTTCGCGGGTGCCGCCGGCGGTGACCAACACCCGCAGCCCACCCATGTCTCGGGCGCCACCCATGACTGCGGCGGCAGCGGCCATGATCACTGCGGTGTCAGCCAAGCGTCCCGTCCCTTGATCGCCGCTGGCCAGGTAGCCCACTCCCGGTTCCACCACGGTGACGCCGCGTCGGCGCAGCAACGCCAGATTGTCCTGGGTGGACGGGTGCTCCCACATCTCGGTATGCATCGCCGGACACACCACCACGGGGGCGCGGGTTGCCAGCAACGTGTTGATGAGTAGGTCGTCGGCCAGCCCATGGGCGTAGGCGGCGATAGTACGCGCCGTAGCCGGCGCCACGATGACCAGATCGGCCCCCTGACCCAGCGTGGTGTGGGGACTCACCGGCCCGTCCCACAAAGAGGTGAGGGCGGGGTGGGCGGCCAACGCACTGAAGCTCAGCGCGCCTACAAACCGCAGCGCATCAGGAGTGAGCACCGGACTGACGATGGCTCCCATGTCGCCGAGTCGACGACACAGATCCAAGGCCTTGTAGGCGGCTATGCCTCCGCTGAC
>JAYVGK010000334.1:0-1512 GCA_043772215.1 Acidimicrobiales bacterium
ACCGCGACACTGGGGCTGCGCTCCGCCGCTGCGCTTCGGTGCTCTCCCGGACTCCCGACTCGCTCCGGTCGCAGGTCGTCCATAGGTTTTCGCGTAACCGCACCGTTGCATCTTCGAGTCCCTCAACAACTGCATCAGGCACCGCCATGATGTTGGTGCGCGACATGGCGTACGAGTTGGTGCCCATGAAGAGTGCAGAGGCGGCCATCGAGGCATTGCCCGTGGGTTGCCCTGTATCAGTCACGTGCTCCCCGGCCAAAGGTCTGGCGGCAACGTTTGAGCTCACCACTCGGCTGATGGAGCGTGGTCACCACGTCGTGCCGCACATCTCTGCCCGATTGGTGGAAAGTTCGGCCCAGGTGACCGAGATCTCGGGATGGCTGCGTCTGCATAATATCCGAGAGGTGTTCTTGGTGGGCGGCGACGCTCCCCATGTACTGGGACCATATGGCGACACTCTTACGTTCCTGCGGGCGTTGCTTGATACCGATCACCGCCTCACCCGCATCGGCATCACCGCTTACCCTGATGGTCACGCCCTCATAGACGACGGGCCGTTGCGAGATTCGTTGCACGCCAAGCAGAAGTTGCTCAGCGAGGCAACAGTTGCAGGATACGCCACCACCCAAATGTGCTTCGATGCTCAGCAAATCCGTCGCTGGTTGGGGGCGGAGCGAGCAGCCGGATTCACACTGCCCATCCATCTCGGCATTCCTGGCGTCATCGACCGAGCCAAGTTGCTCACCATGGGCATGCGCCTGGGGATCGGCAACTCGCTACGTTTCGTCAAGAAGAACGGTGGCACGATTACGCGATTGTTCTCTCCCACCGGGTACGATCCGGCCAAGTTGGTGACCCCCGTGAGCACCTATGCCGAGGCACTGGGGGTGGAGGGATTGCACACGTTCACGTTCAACAATGTGGCCGCCACCGCCGAGTGGCAACGGGCATTCCTGGCCCGGTCCAACAATGGTGGCACCCGTACCGCTTGGTGATCACGACACGTGTCCCTGCGCCACCACCCAACGCGTGGGTGGCCTGGTAATTGCGCGAAGGCGATCGAAGTCAGCGTGGACGTCCCCAGCAGCTGCCTGGCACGATCCACCTTGACAAAGTCCAGTTCAACGGCGTCTTCCGGCGGTCGGTTTTCACCACAGCTGTGATAGCGAATATTTATATCTCGGATAGCAACTTTGCCCATTCTTGCTATCCCACGTCAACGTCTCAACCGTTGCCGAATGGAGGAGGGGCGGCTCCATCGATGATGGCGTTGGCGCGACGCTGAACTGCAGCGTGGGATTCGGCGCCGTGGGGCAGGATCCAGAACCGGTCGGCGCGAATCGACTCCACCACCAGGTTGGCCACATCCCCCACTTCGCGACCCCCTTCTACCCCGGCACTGAGCAATGCCATGAACTGCTGACCAGCATCTCCGGTGGTTGCCGATGCCACTTCTTCGGGCCGATTGCGATCCGCCTCGTGGATACGCGTACGTACGAATCCGGGACACAG
>JAYVGK010000335.1:0-3801 GCA_043772215.1 Acidimicrobiales bacterium
GCAGACATCGTCTTGACCGTGGATCGGTTGGATCGCTTGGGCGAGGCTCGACTGATTGCGCAACGTTCACGTCATATCGCCACTCAGAGCGTGATTGCCGGGATGGCGTTGTCACTGATCGCCATGGTGGTGGCAGCGGCGGGTTACCTGCCGGCGGCATGGGGTGCCCTACTTCAAGAAGTCATTGATGTGGCGGTGATCCTCAACGCGTTGCGGGCGCTCACTCCGGGTCAAGAGGAGGCCAGACTCGATGACTATGGCTCCCAATTGGCTCGGCGCTTCAGCACCGAGCACCTCAGCTTGCGGCCCAACCTTGTCCTGTTGCTCAACGCCGCTGATCGTCTCGGCGACGCTGATGACCCGGATCCAATGATCATGGTCCGCCAGGCGCAGCGGCTCATGGTCGACGAGATCGAACCACACGAACGAGACGAGGAGCAGCATCTGTACCCGGCCGTGTCTCACGTACTCGGTGGTACCGATCCCACTGTCACCATGAGCCGCACCCATGCAGAGATATCGCGTTTCACGACCCATTTGGGGTTGGTGGTGAAGCGTGTTGGTGATGAGCCTCTTGGGCCCGCCGATAGACGCGAATTGCAGCGCTTGCTGTATGGCCTCTACGCCGTGTTGGAGCTCCACTTTGCCCAAGAGGACGAGAATTATCTGTCCTTGGCCGAAGATGGTGTTCAGCCAGCCGTGCTGTGAGGAACGCAAAGAACAGCCGTTAGTGCTCGGTGTTGGGCACATGACCCCTGAGACGGCATTGGGGCTTCTTGCAAGGTGACATGCGCACCACTGGCCAGTCTCCGCAGGTGGTGAAAGCGATCGCCCACAACCCATCCCTGTTTGGTCCCATTTTTTGCGGCAATCAACTCTGAAGACCAAGGGTTGGTTATGTGTTGTGCTGATGTCGCAGAAAAGGCGTCCGGACAAAATTCCGGTCTTCTCGCCCCGCACAAAGCGATGTTGCTTAAGCTAGCTTTCGCTGCAGGCCAGTAAGAGGACCTGTGGCATGTAGCGCAAATGATTGCGCGGCTCAAGCTCAACAAAACTGGAAAGGAGACGCCTTTAGTGCCTTGGATAATTTACATATCAAGACTACCACCGTATCGTCAAAGTTCCCACGTTGCAGGCCGCAGTTCATATTTCTGCCAGCCGCACGGAACTCGAGCAACGGGCCAGGGACATGTTGGACACTGCACAGGCATTCGGCATCCCCTTTCAGCGAGCCCGCGCCAAGAAGCTCAAACTTGGACTGAGTGGTCAATACAGAGCCTGACTATCAGGAACCTTTGGCTTAATTCAAACTGTGGTTGCTGCGCTTACCGATGCGGTTGCTGATATCGCTGGCCGTGTTCGGGGCACGGCCAATATCCGAAAGCTCAACAGGCCGAGGTTGAGACCAGTCGTGGCCACAACTATCAGAAGTACAGGTGCCCGACCATGATCGGTTCCAGCCTGGAGAAAGTGCGCAGTACTGAGAAGGTATGCGACCAGGCTGCTGAGATGTACAGCGCGCCATGCCCGTTTCGAGATGCATTTTCGCAGTAGTGAGGTCACTTGAACAGTGACGAGGAAATACATGGCCACGATACCCGTGGCCACGCCCAGAGGCTTCCACCGTGAAGCCATCGGCACGAGAATGCCAGAAATTGTGAAGTGGCTGTAGCTGTCGGCAACCAGTGCGCCTATGTGCAGTGCCAACAATGACAGACATACGGCACCTTGATGTCGATGAAGGTCAAGCTGCCAGTTCGGTCGTGGTCGCATCGTGGCTTTGCCAGACATCAGTAAACCAGTCATCACTGATGTGGCCCCAAACAGCCAGGATGACATACCAGCGCCCCGGGCCACGTACCACCACATATGAGGATTCATACGGCAATCCCTTCCCAGCAACCGATGCGCTTCACGCGGCCCTCACGGTCCACAATCAACGCGTCAACGCCGAGCGAGAGAGCCTTTGCCGCAGCCGATGTTGCATCCATCAAGAGCAACTGCTTTGTGAGCACTTCTGCATTCGTACAGGAGTCGGCCACCACGCTGACCGAAGCTGTCGCAGTAGTCGATGACCATCCAGTGACGGGATCTATGAGGTGATGGGAGAGCGTTCCGTCGGCGGCCAGCCAACATCTACGCAGCGTTGACGATGTTGCCACGCCGCCGGAAGAGGCAGTGAAACTGTCAAGAACCGTGCCGGGTTGAAACGGATCATCGATGTCGATGCGCCAAGAGGCCGTCTCTTGTTCGTCACTACCGTTGCTACCGAACGCGATGTCGCCACCAATGTCCACCAGCACACCATCTGCACCGGCCGCCATCACTGCGTGCACTACAAGATCAGCGGCATGGCCTTTGGCGATGCCTCCCAAATCGACGCCTGCCCCCCATTCCAAGGTGGCGGTTGTGGGTGAATGCTCGATGCGCAGCGGGCATGGAAGATCTGACGGAGTTATGGGGTGATACCGCCGACCCAGGGTTGTGCGGGCAGTGAGGACGCTCGGTGCGCTCCACGACCGCCGGTATCCGACATCTTTCATAGCGAGCTGTAGGAATGGGGAGAATAAGCCTTCTGTGCTTCGCCATGCGGCCAACGCCAGCTCCAGTAATTCAGCCGTTGTGGAATGGACGGCCACAGGATGGCCGTTGCTGCGATTGATACGCGACACGTCACTGTTGGGAAGAAAACGGGACCAGCGACGTTCGAGAGCCTCGATGAGGGCCACGGCCTGATGCCCTGTTGTGCGGGAGCGAGGACCATGGATCTGAACCAGCCCCGTGGTGCCCATGGCTTGAAACGAGACCACGCTACGGGTCATGCAGTGATCCTTCTACTAGCTGGCCCGCGAGCGGGCTTTGGCACGACGAACAGGCTGCGATGCCGTAGCTTGGCGTCGAATCGGGTGGGGACGGGCAGTACGGGCTGTGAATGTTGAAACATTCGATGGTCCTGCGGTCCGGAGTGCCGGCAGCGGAGCAAAGGCAGGCGCTGCGGCAGCGGGTGCAGGAACAAGCGGCGATGTTCCTAGATCCGTTACCGTTGTCGATGGTGTGCGCAGCACATGGATGCGCCGAGTTACGGAAATTGAACGAGCAGGGGAAGCGACCGCAGTGTCGACGATGCCTGGATCGATGGTGGCATTCGCAGCTGCCTCGGGTGGCGCGACCGGTTCGTTGAGCGCCAGAGCAGCAACAACTCCGAACGTCAGAGTGCACGCCACGCCGGTGGTGATGATGCGAGCGGAACGGGCCGGATGGGACCGGCGACGCCGAGTAGTTGGTGGGCGTATCGCTTCTGGTGGAAAACGCTCAGTCGTCATCGGGTTCTCCGTCATGAGTGTTGGTGTGCGAAGGATTGGTACTTGAGGATGTCATTTTTGGAGCGCGGCGAGAGACCATGGAGCTTGAGGTGGGCCCCAAGATGGGAACGGAGACGGTTGAAACGGTCGAATCGGACACGTACACATCTTCGTATTGCGCGATCGTGTTTGGCGTGGTGCTCGGCCCGGTGGGACCGGCAGTTGGCAGTTGCGTGGTTGATACGACGAGCGCAGCTGGAAGTATCTGGCCCACTCGGCGCGAAGGTCTGTCCAAAGCCAACAGCCCGGTGTTGGCCATCATGGCCAGGGCTGCAGTGATGAAGGTGACCGCAATGATCCCTGCGGTGATCCAAGCGTGTCGGCGATCCATGAGGTAGACGATACGGATGGTTCTGTTCGGTGAAGGTCAGCTAACAGTTATGGCTGGGACAGTTCATCTACCAGTCGGGTAACACACCTCGGCCTCGGTGCCGCCGCT
>JAYVGK010000336.1:0-3165 GCA_043772215.1 Acidimicrobiales bacterium
TTCTCATCAGCGGAAAAGTGCGTGGTGGTTTCGAGATTCCGCTCCTCGGTTCGGTGGTAGCCACCAACTCACTCAACGGCACTGTTCCTGGGCTCAATGAGTTCGCCCCCGAGGACAGGCCCCGCGCCTCGCTGGTACATCTGGCGTTTCAAACGATGGTGGGCATCGGCACGTCATTGGCGGCGTTCGCGTTCCTGTTCTGGGTGGCCAAGCGCAAAGGTGTCGACGTGCTGGCGAGACGATGGGTACTGCGGGCGGCGGTTCTGGCGGGACCCGCCGGTGTCATTGCGCTGGAGGCAGGCTGGATCACCACCGAACTGGGCCGCCAACCGTGGATTGTGTACCGGGTGATGCGGGTACCCGAGGCAGCCAGTCATTCCAGTGGCCTATGGCTGTCGTATTCGTTGGTGTTGGTGCTCTACAGCGCCATGACGATCATTGCAGTGCGCATACTGTTGTCGATGGCGCAACGATGGCGGGTTGGCGTGGACCTCGACCTGCCCACGCCGTACGGCCCAGGAAACTGACGGCGATGACCGCCGTTCAGGCCGTCGCTGCGCTGCTGTTCATCGGCATCATGGCCTACGGCCTGTTTGGTGGGGCCGACTTTGGCTCCGGCCTGTGGGATCTCACCGCCGGGAACGCAAAACAAGGCGGACCTCTGCGCTCACTTATCGATCACAGCATCGGACCGGTGTGGGAAGCCAATCATGTGTGGCTCATCTTCGTGCTGGTGTTTTTGTGGACAGGGTTTCCGCGTGCGTTTGGAGCCATCGTCACCACGCTTACGGTTCCGCTGGCGGTTGCGGCTGTAGGGATCACCCTTCGAGGCTCGAGTTTCGCGTTCCGCAAGGTCACCGGCTCGCTGGCCGAGGCCCGATTCTTCGGGGCGGTGTTTGCTCTGTCATCAGTCATCACCCCGTTCTTTCTGGGCACAGTGGCGGGGGCGGTGGGCTCCGGCCGGGTGCCTGCGGCTGGACAGGGTGATGTGTGGAGATCGTGGACTGGGCCATCGTCACTTCTGGGTGGAGTGCTCGCAGTTGCCACGTGCGCATATCTTGCCGGGGTGTTTCTGGTGTCGGATGCCCAGCGCATGGCGCAGCCCGAGCTGGTGGAATTGCTGCGTCATCGCGTGATGCAAGTGGGAGCATCCACGGGTCTCTTGGCCTTTGGCGGGATCTTCGTTCTGCGCCACGATGCGCCGACTCTGTTCCACGGTCTAGTTGGACGAGGGCTCGTGTTCATCGTGGCTTCTGCTGTAGGCGGTGTGGTGAGTTTGTACGCACTGTGGGCTCGTCATTTTCCGTGGGCCCGTTTGGCGGCAGCGGCGGCCGTGGCATCGGTGCTGGCCGGGTGGGGGGCGGCGCAGTACCCGTGGGTGTTGGTGGATGAACTCACCCTCACCACCGGTGCAGGCGCCAATGCCACCATCCGGGCATTGTTCGGAGTCGGTATGGCCGCCATCGTCATCGTGGTGCCGTCGCTGGTGTGGCTCTACCGCTTGGTTGATTCGCCGCCAAACACCCCCCATCACCCCTGATCGGTGCTGTCGTCGGCCAGAATCATTCCCATGTGGCTCCACGATCTTGCGCTGTTCGGGCGAATCGCCCTCGGCGCCGCTCTGGGGTTCGGCGTGGGATGGGAACGTGAAGTGCGGGGGCATCCTGCAGGGGCCCGCACATTTGCCTTGGTATGCGCTGGTTCGGCAGCGCTCACTGCCATTGCCGTGGACGCCTTTCCCGCCACTGCCGAGAAGCTCATCGCCGGGGTCGTCACCGGCATTGGATTCATCGGTGCAGGCATTGTGCTGCGTGATCCGCAAGGCCACATTAAGGGCCTCACCACAGCAGCCGCCATCTGGGCCATTGCCGCCGTTGGCATCATTGCGGGAGGGGCCCGGTTTGTGTTGGCATCACTCACGGCCCTGCTGTTCGTGGCCGTTTTGGAGTTGCGTGCCGTTCCACTGGTGCGCTGGCTTGATCCGCAACGCTGGACCCGTCATTTCACCAATGAAACCGACGCATTGCCAAGTCCTGAGACACCCGCTTGACACAGCGGAGCCACTGCTAAAGGTTGGTCAAACGCATTGAGGCATGAGGTTGCGCATGGCGTTGCGCTGCGAAGCACCGGCGGTGGACTCCCACCACCTGCCACGCCATCGACAGATGGAAAATGCAAACGCAAGACATCGGTTGAAGTCACCAGTGCAGTCTGCCCGCTGTGACATAGGCCATGTCACAGCGGGCACACAGAACCACCCCTCATAATCGACGAATGTCCACTTCACATTCCCATCAGGTTCCGCGAGCAGCCGCTGTTGTGGCGTTGGGCGGTGTTGCGCTCATCCACCTGCTCGAGTTGCAGGGCAAACTAAAAGAAGTCCCGTATCTCGGTGTTGGATACATCCTGCTGGTTGCCGCCACTGTGACCGCTGCGGCACTACTCATTCACAGCAATTCACGGATCGGCTGGATTCTGGGCGGCGGGGCTGCATTGGCCACGCTTATCGGTTATTCGCTGACTCGCACCGTTGGGCTGCCGCAGTCCAAAGACGACATCGGCAACTGGTTGGAGCCAATTGGTTTGGCATCGTTGTTCATCGAAACGGTGGTGGTGATGCTGGCTGCGTACGCATTCTCCACGATGTCTCGTCTTTCACGCGGTGACTCGGCTTTCGATGCAGAATTCGAGTCGTCCTTCAACTCGGGCTCCGCCAGGCAACCGGAGCGCTCGCACGCCTGAGCGACGGATCAACGCCGGTCTGTCGTTCAAAACGTAGTCTGACGATGTGGTCATCCCTACCTCCTCGACGTCACCGGACGCAGTGTTGCCCCGACGGGTGCTGGTGGTGGATGACGAACCATCGATTCTCGACGCAGTGGCCATGGCCATGCGATACGAAGGATTCGAGGTGTTGACGGCGGCCACCGGTCGCGCCGGGTTGGTGGCGATCCAAGACGAACGTCCCGATATTGTCATCTTGGATGTGATGCTGCCCGACTACGACGGCTTCGAGATTGCCCGTCGCATCAGAGCCGATCGGATCCGAACTCCCATCCTATTTCTCACTGCTCGCGACGCCATCGACGATCGAGTGGAAGGGCTGGGTCTGGGTGATGACTATCTCACCAAGCCGTTCGCCCTTGCAGAGCTGGTGGCCCGAGT
>JAYVGK010000337.1:0-5056 GCA_043772215.1 Acidimicrobiales bacterium
GACTATGCCAACGGCGTACGGGGGTTGATGGACCTGTGCATGTTTGCCGAGGCGTCCACCAACGAGCAGGAGCTGGTGGCCGTGGGGGACCGAGGCAAGGTGGAAGCAAAGGTCACCCAGGGCACGCTCACCATTGGTCGCCGCTCACCTGGACAAGCCAATGGCTGGCCGGGCCAGGAATCGTTGGTGACGAGCGATGTTGGTCACGATCCCCGGGTGGCCCATGAGGGTTATCACCACGGCGCCAGCTATCTGGAGCACGTCGGCTTTCTCAATGCCATCCGCACCGGAGGTGCTCCCGCAGTGACGGTGGACGATGGTCTGTGGTCGGTGGCGGTCGGCGTGGCTGCCCATCAGTCCATCGAACTCGGTCGACCGGTGACGCTCGCCGAATTGGGAATGTGATTGCGGGGCGCCTGGAGGCCGCCAGCAAATGTTGTCCGCGATATGACGCTTGACCGTCCGGTCGAGTAAACCATCAACGTTCGTAACCAGCTAGTCCTCATGGGAGACCAGAGCCGTGAACTTCGCCTTCAGCGAGGAGCAAGAAGAGCTCCGCAAATCAGTCAAACGCTTCCTGGACGAGAAGTCTCCCGTCCTCGAGGTACGCCGCCTCATGGAAACTGAGTCGGGCTTCGACCCCGCAGTGTGGAAGCAGATGGGTGAACAACTCGGCCTGCAAGGCCTGGCCATCCCCGAGGAGTTCGGCGGGTCCGGCTACGGATACGTCGAGCTGGGCATTGTGTTGGAAGAGATGGGCCGCTCATTGTTGTGCGCCCCGTTCTTCTCCACCGTGGCTCTCGCTGCCAACCTGCTCATGGCCAGCGGTGACAAGGTGGCTCAACAGGCTCATCTGCCCGGTATTGCGGGTGGCGACACCATTGCCACGGTGGCTTTCACCGAGGCCAACGGCAAGTGGACAGAGGACGGCATCGCCACCTTTGCCACCAAGTCCGGTGACACCTGGAAGATCAGCGGCGAAAAGATGTTCGTCATCGACGGGCAGAACGCTGGCCTCATGCTGGTGGCAGCCAAGACCGACGCCGGCACGTCGATCTTCGCCGTGGATGCCAAGGGCGAGGGGGTCACGGCCACTGGCCTGCCCACCATGGACCAAACCCGCAAGCAGGCCAAGGTGGAGTTCGCTTTTGCTCCCGGCACCCTCATTGGTGAGGACGGCAAGGGCTGGGGTTATCTGGTGAAGATGCTGGACCTGGCGGCGGTGGCTCTGTCCGCTGAGCAGGTGGGTGGTGCCCAGAAGTGCCTGGACATGAGCGTGGAATACGCCAAGGTACGGGTGCAGTTCGGCCGACCAATCGGGTCGTTCCAGGCCATCAAACACAAGTGTGCCGACATGCTGCTCGAGGTGGAGTCGGCCAAGTCCGCCAGCTACTACGCATGGTGGGCCGCCGCCGAGGACAATGACGAGCTGCCCGTGGTGGCCTCGTTGGCCAAGGCCTATTGCTCCGAGGCGTACTTCCACGCTTCCGCCGAGAACATCCAGATCCACGGTGGTATCGGCTTCACCTGGGAGCACGACGCTCACCTGTACTTCAAACGGGCCAAGTCCTCCGAGCTGCTGTTCGGTGACCCCACGTATCATCGCGAGCAACTGGCGCAGCGCATCGGCATCTGATTCACCACCAGTAGGAAATGGGAGGGACGGTGGCCTACGGGTGCCGTCCCTTCAACGCGTTTAGGTGTCTTATCGAACGGAGAGTTTCACCAGCTTCAGGCCGAGGTGGAGCGCCAGACGATCGCCGCCCGACCGCAACGACGTACCGGTGATCGTTTCGATCCGACCGAGCCGGTGATAAAGGGTGGAACGGTGGATATGCAATGCCGCCGCAGTGGCTTGCGCGTCGCCCGCCATGTCCAGATACTGCTCCAGCGTCGCCACCAGGTCGGATTCGCCGGCGTCGAGCAGCGACACCAGACGAGGGTCGAGGGCGGATCGACCGACCTCGTCAGCGGGCAGCAAGGTGAGGGCGCGGAACACGCCCAGGTCGCCCCAACTCACTATCGGACCCATACTGGCCACGGCGGCGGCCACATGGGCGGCCCGGTGGGCCTGGCGAAACGAGTGATGTACGTCGGCCAACCCGCTCACGGGGTCCCCAATCCCAGCGGACACGGGTTGACCAGGTAGGCGCGCCGCCACGGCACTCAACAGATGCTCGGCCACGGCAGGGCCAGATCGTGCAAGGGTGAGCACGGTGGCCTGGTTGGAGCGGGAGAAGCGCAGCAGTGCATCGGCGGCCGGTAATCGAGCCGGATCGGCCAGGGCCATGCCCACCGCCTCGGCACTGTCATCATCACTTGGTCCGGACAGTTCGGCCACCACCACCACCATGGGGGCAGTGCGGGACCATCCACCGTGATCGGTGAGTTCGCGCCGGGCTGCCTCCCGGGAAGATTCGATGGGTGACACCAGATGTCGAAACGTGTCGCTGGCCATACGTTCCGTCAACTCGCTCTGACCCAGCAGGAGCGCCACATGCGCAGCCACCGACCCAATCACCGCCAGTTCAGCATCGCCCATTTGTAGGTCGGGGTCGATCAACCACAGCAGGGCGATGAGGCGATCGCGATGACGGATGGGGACGCACAGTCGGGCCAGGATCGAGTGCGCAGGATCAGCGGGGATCCGCACGGGACCCGGCGCCGTACGGACCCCGAAGGCTTCGAACCACGCTCGAACGTCAGGCAGGGATCGGCGACCCAGAACGGTTTGCCGGCGCACGTCGTCGATGGCTCCGTGTTGGACGCTGGACGCCAACAGATGCTGGTTGGGGTCCTCCAGCGAGATGGGGACGTTCAACCGATCGGCCAAATCATCGATGAGGCGCTGCAGTTCGCCCGGCACGCGTTCCACCATAGGACATATGTCGCATCGATTGGGGTGATCATGGCGCGTTTGTCTGATGCGTTCTTGCCTCCAAGGGCATACCGTCAACTCATGTCAGCGCTACTCGATAGCCCGCTCCCACCGGCCCTTCCGCCGTTGCCGGTAGTCCCTGCAGCCGACATCGAGGCACTCGTACGCCACCTCGTAGCGGCCACCAGACCCGGACGCTTGGGACGTATGAGAGCGGCTTTGGCCCCCACCGGTGCAGCCATGGATTTTGCCACCAAGCGACCGGAGTTCAAGGTCGGACTGTTTCGCTTCGTGGACGTGCTGCCCGCCAGCCGGGGCACTGCCGACACCTGGCGTCAACTCGATGAGTATGTCGGGACCCCGGCCAGCCCCGCAGTGATACGAGCCGGTTTGCGACTGGCCGACGCCGTACCGGGGTTGGGTCATCGAGTGGCGGCGGCGGTGGCCCGCAAAGGGGTCACGGAGATGGCTCGCCAGTTCATCATCGGCGAAAATCCTGCGCAGGTGGTTCCCCGGCTGGGGGCTCTGTGGGAGGACGGGTTCGCGTCCACGTTGGACATGCTCGGCGAGAAGACGGTCACGTTGGTCGAAGCCGATTCCTATGCGGATCGTGTCATGCAGGCGCTCCAGGTATTGGTGGCCGCCACGCCATCATGGTCAGCGCGTCCATTGCTCGAGCATGATCAGTTCGGACCCCTTTCTCGGATTCATCTCAGTGTGAAGCCCACCGCCTTGGCTCCTAAGCTCAGTGCGCTTACCATTGCCGACGGGGTACGCCAAGCCATGGAGCGCCTGGAACCCATCTTGGATCTGGCCCGCCGGGTGGGGGCCATAGTGCACCTCGACGCCGAGCACGATGAGGCCAAGGATGCGGCACTGGCATTGCTGCGCGAGATCGGCCGGCGCTATCCCGACGGTCCTGTTCTTGGATGCGTGGTGCAGGCGTATCGCAAAGATTCAGCGCAAGATTTGGATGCGCTCATTCGCTGGTCGGCCGACACGTTGTCCACGCCGTTGCAGGTTCGACTGGTGAAGGGGGCGTACTGGGATGCCGAGACCATCACTGCCCGAGCCAATGGTTGGGAGAGTCCGCTTTATGCGGTGAAGGCCCATAGCGACGCCAACTATGAGCGGTGCGCCCATCGCATGGTGGTCGCTGCTGCCCATGGTCATATCCGCCCGGCGTTTGCCAGCCACAACCTACGGAGCTTGGCGTTCGCCATTGTTGCGGCCCGGGCCAGTGACCTTCCCGCCGATGGGTATGAGGTGCAGGTACTGCACGGCATGGCCACCCCGCTGCATGCCGCCATCCGTGACCTCGGTGTGCGTACCCGGGTGTACTGCCCCATGGGTGACCTCATTCCGGGGATGAGCTATTTGGTCCGTCGTCTGTTGGAAAACACCGCCAACGATTCGTTCGTGCAAAATGCTAAGCACGCTGATGATGCTGCATTGGCGGGACTGTTGGCGGACCCCGCCCTGGCTCCCGCCGACGCCGTGGTTGAAGCTGCTCAGGTCGATTCCACTGCTGCCTCATCGTTCAGCAACGAGCCGGTGGCCGAGCTTCGACGAACGACGCCCCGCAATCGTTACGTCCAGGCGTTGTCCGAGATCCGGCCCCGCCTCGGTTTCGATGTGCCGTTGATCATCGGTGGAACCGATCGCCACACCACGGACACCATGGAATCGGTGGATCCGGGTCACACCGCCACACTGGTATGTCGTTCATCGCTGGCGGAAGCGGTCCATGTGGATGAGGCGGTGAGTTTGGCCAAGCGATCATTGACCGAGTGGGGTCGGCGCACCATGGCCGAGCGGGCTGCGGTGCTGTTGAAGGCCGCTGATCTCATGCGCCGCCGCAAGCAAGAACTGTCAGCTCTCATCGTGTTCGAAGCGGGCAAGCCCATTGGCGAAGCCGACGCTGATGTATGCGAAGCCATCGACTTTCTGGTGTACTACGCGCACCTATCACTGCTGCCACCGCCCGCACTGACCCAGGTGCCGGGTGAGCGCAACGATGTTGCGCTGCGCCCCCGAGGGGTGGGGGTGGTCATCTCGCCGTGGAATTTCCCGCTGGCCATACCGTGCGGAATGGTCGCCGGCGCATTGGTCACGGGCAACAGCGTCATCCTCAAACCGGCGGAACAAACCCCCGGGGTGGCGCTGGAGCTGGTTCGC
>JAYVGK010000338.1:0-3353 GCA_043772215.1 Acidimicrobiales bacterium
CAACCAGCTCGCCGAGGTGTCCTGCGTGGAACACCCGGCCCGGACCAACTAGCCTCACCCGCCGTGCTTGCCCAGAACATCATCTTCGGGCTGCTTGCCGTCACCATGGGGGTGGCCGCGCTGCGTATGGTCACCACGAAGAACGTGGTGCATGCCGCGTTGTACCTCGTCATCGTGCTCTCGGGTATGGCCGCGCTGTATGTGCTGTTGGCCGCAGAGTTCGTCGCAGTGGTCCAGGTGCTGGTGTACATCGGGGCCATTGTGGTGCTGTTTCTCTTCGGCATCATGCTCACACGAGCCAAGGTCGGCGGCGAAACGGATGTGGACAACGACCAGCGGTGGATCGGCGTCATCGTGTGCGGCTTCCTCCTCGGCATCCTTGGCGTCACGCTGTGGCAGGCATTCGGAGAAGAGTCACTGAACCTCACCAATTCCGTGGCGTCCGGAGCATCGGCGGTCAACACGCAGCGAGTGGCGGATTCCATTTTCGGCCAGTATCTGGTGCCGTTCGAGGCACTTTCGGTCTTGTTGTTGGCGGCACTGGTGGGTGCCGTAGTCGTGGCCCGTAGGGATTGATGGCGACATGGTCCTGAATCAATTTCTCTTCCTCAGCGCTTTCTTGTTTTGCGTGGGGGCCTATGGGGTCATCGTCCGCAAGAACGCAGTACTGGTGCTCATGTCCATCGAGTTGATGGTCAATGCGGTCAACATCAACTTGGTGGCGTTCTCGTTGCGCAATGACAACGTCATCGGTCAGGTGTTTGCGTTGTTCGCCATTGCGGTGGCTGCGGCCGAAGTAGGCGTGGGGCTGGCCATTGTGTTGCTCATCTATCGCAATCGCGCCAGCGTTGACCTCACCGAGGTCTCCGAGATGAGGGGCTGATCCGTGTTCCTCGCAGCTGAGGCCGCAGTTGCCTCCCAACTGGAACCTGGACCACTGTTTCTGTCCATCACCTGGGTGTTGCCGCTGTTGTCGTTCGTGGCATTTTGGGGCATTCTGGCGTTTGCCAAGCGCTTCGGGCGAGAGTCAGCCGGTTACATCGGTATTGGTGTCATCGGCGTGCAGTTCGTTTTGGCCTGCGGCGCAGCGCTGCAGTGGATCGCCCGTAATGGTCCTAGCGGCGGAGCCGAGGGTGGCCACGGTCTGCGCCAGTCGGTCGGTCATTCCCTCACCTGGTACACCAACGGTCCGATCGCCATCAAGGTGGGAACGCACATTGATGGCTTCGCGGTGGCCATGTTGTTCGTGGTGGCGTTCATCTCGGCCACTGTGCACGTGTTCAGCCGTGAGTATTTGCGTGACGATGTCCGCTTCACCCACTACTTCGCAGCGCTGTCGTTGTTTACCGGTGCCATGTTCTGGATGGTTCAGTCCGCCACCACGCTGGGCCTGCTGTTCGGCTGGGAGGTTATGGGCTTGTGCTCGTATCTGCTCATCGGACACTGGTGGGAGAACACCGACAACGCAACGGCCGCCCTCAAGGCGTTCCTCACCACCCGTACGGGTGACATTGGCCTTCTCGTCGGTATCGTCATCACGTTCTTTGCTGCGGGGCAGACCTTCGACATGGCGGCCATCAATGAGGCTGCCCTCCATGGCAAGGGCAGTCACCTTCTCTGGCTCACGGCGGCGGTATGTCTGTTCGCCGGTGTGGTGGGCAAGAGCGCCCAGTTCCCTTTGCACACGTGGTTGCCCGACGCTATGGCCGGCCCCACGCCGGCGTCGTCACTGATCCACGCCGCCACCATGGTGGTAGCCGGTGTGTACCTGGTGGCCCGTCTGTATGGCGTGTTCTGGGCTGGTTTCAGTATTCAGATGGGCGGCATGAACCTGGGGTCATGGGTGGGATCCATCACGTTGGTGATGGCAGCCCTACTGGCGTTCGTCCAAACGGACATCAAAAAGGTTTTGGCTTATTCCACCGTCAGCCAACTCGGCTACATGGTCATGGGCCTGTCGGTGGGCGCTTGGACCGGGGCCATCTTCCATCTCTTCACCCACGCCTTCTTCAAAGCGCTGTTATTCCAGGCGGCTGGGTCAATAGCGCATTCCGGCTCGCACCACAGCTTCGAGATGGAGCGTATGGGGGGGCTGCGTAAGTACATGCCCAAGACCTGGATCACGTTCCTCATTGGGTTCCTGGCATTGGCCGGGGTGTTCCCCCTGTCGGGCTTTTGGTCCAAGGACGAAATCTTGCTGGGAGCGTGGAAAAACCATTTCGGACTGGCGCTGGCAGCTGGCCTCCTGGGTTCGTTCATGACCGCTTGCTATATGACGCGGGCCTATTGGAAGACGTTCGAGGGTGAGAATCGTCTGCATCTCTTCCACGATGGCAATGACACCCACGTTGCGGTCGCTCATGATGACCATGGGTCTGATGTTGCTGCTCACGACGCCCATGACGATCATGCAGTGAGCCACGACGACCCGCACGAGTCGCCTCTCTGGATCACCGGACCGTTGATTGCGCTGGCCTTCATGGCTGCGGTGGTGGGTTTTCTGCAGTTCCCCGGACGAATTTGGTTCGGTCACTGGACCGAGAATCTGGTTATCGAGGACACCATCCTCAAGGCCGGTTTCGAACACAAGTTCAGCGTGGTGCTGGCCATCATCGCCAGCGCCTGCGGCATTGGTGGCCTCGCCGTGGGATATCTCTACAACAAGGTGTGGAACGGTGACCTTGGCATCGTGCGTCGCTTTGCCCCCGCCCGCATCGCCCACACCACATTGAAGAACAAGTACTACCTGGATCACTTGTGGAGCGGGGTGGTCATCGGTTTCATCAAGGGTCCGTTGGCCAAGGCCGCCTACTGGTTCAACCAGGAAGCCCTCGACGGCGTCATCAACGGTGCTGGTGCCGCCGCCACTGCCACGGGTCGCTGGGTGTATCGCTATGTGGACCAAGGGATGGTGGACAACGCCGCCAACGGTGCCGGGACCGCCGTCACTGGTTTGGGCGGCGCACTGCGCGGTCTGCAAACGGGCAAAGTCCAGAACTATGCCGCCATTTTCGTGGGGGCCGTTGGCCTCATCGCCCTCGCTCTTGTTCTGTTCGTCTAGGAGACCGCCAACCCGCCATGGACTTTTTGAATACCTGGGGGATCACCCTCCTCACGTTTGCTCCACTCATCGTGGCTGCTGCCGTCATTGCTGTACCCAAGGCCGACGAGCAACTGCAGAAGACCATCGCCCTCGGCGGGTCCCTAGGTGTGCTGGCGCTGATGGTGTGGATCATGGCCAAGTTCGATTACAGCAACAGCGGCACGCTGCAGTTTGCACGGAACAAGGCTTGGATCAATGTCATCAACAGCCGCTACCACATCGGTGTGGATGGTATGGCCCTGCCGCTGGC
>JAYVGK010000339.1:0-1895 GCA_043772215.1 Acidimicrobiales bacterium
CTCAGCGCCAAATGCTGAGCCACCATGCCCCCAAACGACACACCCACCACATGGGCTGACTCCCAGCCAAGTGCGTCGAGCAGGCCGGCTGCATCGTCGCCATATTCGGCCATCGAATAAGGACCATCGGGTCGCGACGTCTGTCCCAACCCTCGTTGATCGAAGTAAGCCACCTGGAACTGACGTTCCAACGGGCCCTTCCCCAGGAAAGGCAATTGGCGCAGATCGCCGTTGGTGCCGGAGATGAACAGAACTTTGTCTCCCTCACCGTGAACTTCGAAGTACACGTTGATGTCGCCGACTTTGGCAATGGGCATTAGAGCGTGCGCGTGGGGCGCTGACGGATAGTTGCGCCCTGGCCGGTGGTGCCCCGGTTCATACCCACGTAGCCGACAGGGGTGTTGCTGGTGAGGCCCCAACCAGCGGGTCCGGCGGCGGTGAGCCCACCGTCCACCACAATTGCCTGTCCGGTGATGAACGTACTGGCGTCGCTGGCCAGAAACAGAGCAGTGGACGCAATGTGTTCCGGGGTGCCAGGGTCGGGCCATGGTTGGAACCCCGACAAATCCAATGCACCCTTACGACCTTGATGAACCAACGGAGTGTCTATGGCGCCCGGGCAGACGGCATTGACCCGGATGTGATGGCTGGCCAACTCCAACGACACCGACCGAGTGATGTTGACCACCGCCGCCTTGGCTCCTGAGTACGCCGTGGGCCCCCCTCCCCCGCTGAGCCCAGCCACCGACGCCGTGTTGATGATGGACCCGCCCCACCCCTGTTCGATCATCTGCTTGGCACCATGTTTGACACCGAGGAACACGCTCCGTACCAGTACGGCAAACGTCTCGTCCCAATCGTCGACATCGAGCTCGGTTATGGACCCGAACGCGCCTCCGATACCGGCGTTGTTGAACACCACATCCAGCTGTCCGAACTGCGCCATGGCACACGAGATCATGGCAAGCACATCAGCCTCGTTCGACACGTCGGTACGGATGAAGCGCAGGTTGGCGGCCAGCGCTGTACCGGTCACCGATGCAATCAGCGCCGCCCCCTTCTCCTCATTGAGATCGGCAGCCACCACCTTGGCCCCAGCAGTGAGAAACGCCATCACGCTGGCCAGCCCCATCCCTGAAACGCCACCAGTGATCACCGCAACGCGACCGTCGAGTGGTGCAGATGGCGAGGGCACTGGGGCGGGCATGGCGCCGACCGTACCGCTCACTCGCGTGCCAGCACCATCTTGCCCGCTCCACTGTGATCGAGTACCTGATCGTCGTCCATGTCAACCACTACTTTGAGCAAGGTACCGGTGAACACGAACGGGGCGTCGTAGTGCGAAACGGGGCTACCTCGATCCAAGCCGATGTCGAGCCCGGACCACGAGATGAAGACGCGGAAGTAGTCCTTGGTCAGCATCTCGCCCACCGCTTCGCCATCTATGAGCAACGTCGCGGTGCCAAACTCGCCGTCACGTCGCATCCGAAACCCCAAGGTACGAGTCCCCGCTGATACCGGAATGTTCGAGGTGACGAGTTGGTGGCTGCCGCCGATGTTCAAATCGTGCACCAGATGACCATTCTGTACGTAGAGGCTGTACCCAGTGGTGGAATCACCATGGGCGATGAGTACCCCTTCGGCGCCGCCCTGGCTGGAGTCCGGAATGTCGACGTAGGCGGTGATGGTGTAGCTGCGGCTGCGTACGTCGGGGGCCACATCAGTGGGCACATGACCCATGCCGGCCCACATCTCGTAACGCCGCCGTCCGGCATGAACCCGGGCCCCGTTCTCGGCGAATCGTTCGGCGAATCGGTCATCGAGGGGCAACACCTGATGGGCCTCGGCCTGCTCCCACCACATGGCAATCATCTGTTTCAACCGCTCGGGGTGCC
>JAYVGK010000340.1:0-11148 GCA_043772215.1 Acidimicrobiales bacterium
ACGCACCATCATCAGGTAGGCGAGGGTAGCGGGCGGACGTTCCAGCGACCGCGTACCAGTCGACCCGAGCACAATCGGACACATCTGCCCTCACCAAACGAGTCGACTGGTCAATCCTCAGTTCGAAGCCTCAATCGCCCGATTGACGTTTGTTGCTTTCACGGAGCGACTTCACTTCTTGATAGGCAGCCGTGATATCCACCATTTGGCGTGTGATGACGGTACGCAGACCGTCAGAGATGTCATCGTCAATGGCCTCCTGATACTTCTTGGTGGCGTACTCCTCGCCCTGCTCCGCTGCATCCAACACGCCGTCGGGGTCTGAGCCCGAAAGTGCGTCCTTGAGGCCCATCCAACCGCGATGCAGCTTGGCTGCCACAGACCCCGACTCCTCCACCTTGTCGCCGTAGTCCTTGGCCATCGCCTTCAGCTCGTTGTAAAAGCTGTCACGCTGCTGACTCAGGCGACGAAACGTGACGGCGAGCTGGGGAGCCTTGCTCTCGTCGAGCTTTTCGGCCCCCTTTTCAAATCCCTCTTTTCCATCCTGCAGGGTTTCCATCAGGTCTTCAGTGACTGCTTTGTCCGTGGACATGAGTTCCTCCGGTTTGAGTGGGCAGGTGAACCCTGCCCTTCCTCAACGTGCCCGTCACCGCCGTTGCGTAAACCCAATTTGCTTGGGTTGCCCAATCGTCGAGTGGCGTACGACATCGTGGCGGGTAGGTTCGGCGTATGCCCCTGGTCATCGGTGTCGACTCGTCCACACAGTCGGTGAAGGCTGAGCTGCGAGACGTCGACACGGGTGAGGTGGTGGCATCGGCGCGCCGACCCCACACGTCAACCACTCCGCCGTGCAGCGAGCAGGACCCGGCAGAGTGGTGGGCTGCCATGGCCGCCGCAGTGGCTGAAGTGGCCAGTGGTCATCGCAATGATGTGGCTGCCATCTCGGTGGCCGGGCAGCAGCACGGCATGGTGGTGGTTGATGCATCCGGTGTGGTCATCCGCCCGGCGAAGTTGTGGAACGACACACAGTCCTCGCCGCAATCCGCGCAATTGGTACAACGCCTCGGCGCTCAGCAGTGGGCTCAGGCGTGCGGCAGTGTGCCGGTTCCGGCCCTCACCATCACCAAACTGGCATGGTTGAAAGAAAACGAGCCGCAGTCATTTGCCCGAATGGCGTCGGTGCTACTTCCCCACGACTGGCTGACCGGTTGCTTGGTGGGACGCGCCGTTACCGATCGAGGCGATGCATCGGGTACGGGCTACTGGTCTCCGGCTGAAGGTGAATGGCGGACGGATCTTCTCGCCATGGTGGACGAGAGTTGCGACTGGGCGGCCATGCTTCCTACGGTGCTGTCGCCGTTCGAGGCGGCTGGCGCCGTCATGGCGGACACGGTCTCAGCATTGGGGTTGGCGAGCGCTAAGGTCATTGTGGCGCCCGGTACTGGCGACAACATGGGGGCGGCGTTGGGTTTGGGCCTGGAACCAGGTGACGTGGCTATTTCACTGGGCACTTCCGGCACCGTGTACTCCGTAAGCGATACGCCCACTGCGGATGGCAGTGGAAAAGTGGCTGGATTTGCCGACGCCAGTGGACATTATCTGCCACTCGTATGCACGCTTAACGCCATGAAGGTCACCGACGCGGTGGCGCGGTTGTTGGGGGTGGATCACCATGAGTTCACTCGGCTGGCCCTTGATGCCCCGTCGGGTGCGGGGGGGCTGGTGTTGCTGCCCTACCTCGACGGCGAGCGCACCCCCAATCGACCCAATGCCACCGGCATCCTGTCCGGAATCCGCTCCGACGTCACCCGCAGCCTATTGGCCCGGGCGGCAGTGGAAGGAGTGGTGTGTGGGCTGCTCGACGGGTTGGATGCGCTTACCGCCGCTGGCGTGCGTACCGATGGTCGACTGTTCCTCATAGGTGGAGGGTCGCGGTCGCTGGCATTCCAGGCGGTGGTGGCGGCCCTCGCCGGACGGCCCGTGATCGTCCCGGCGGCCGACGAGTTCGTCACCGCTGGTGCTTGTTTGCAAGCGGCCCTCACGCTGTCAGCGTCAGCCAGTCAATCGGGATTCGACTCCACCAGTTCACTGGCTCACACCGCTTCGCAATGGGATCTCGGCACCGGAACCATCGTGGAGGGCGCCGCGGGCATAGACATCGAGTCAGTGCGCCATGCCTATGCCGAAGTGCGGGGCTGACCTGGCGCTTTGCCACTGAGTTGTTCAAGCCGGCAATCGCGCTGGCCGATGACGTCGTATGGCACCTTTTCGTACTGGTAAGCCATCGTTGTTCTTGGCGGCGATGATCACGGTTGCTCTTGTGGGCTTCAGTGGCTGCAATTCGTCGCAGGGCGGTCTGGAGAGCGTCGTGGCCCCTGGAACCACCGCCTTGGCCCAAGCGGTCGATCCCATTGGCATTGAATTCGTGAACGGACCCGCACCATCTGCACCCACCACGGTCGTGACCACCACACCGGAGCCGACCAGTGCGGCTGCCTCTTCCCTCACCCAGGGGCCTGTGGCGCCGGTGACCGTGGCTCCTTCCGCGACACCCTCGGCGGCCCCCGCCGCTGCTGTCGTGGCGCCGGCGCTCTCTCCGTCCGTGGTCACGCCCGCCCCCACTGCCGCCCCCAACCCAACTCGTCCTCGGGTCACCACGCCCCGTCGACCAGCCACCACCAAAGCGCCTGCACCGGCGCCCACCCCTGCACCCGTGACTGCCCCCACCCCCGCTCCGGCCCTCAGCGTGCCGGTCGCTGCCCCCACCACGTCCCCAGCCCCGGTCACCGCCGCAGCGGTCACCTCTGCACCAGTCACGACCGTGGCAGCCGTATCCGCTGGTGCCTCGTGCGCTGCCAGCCGCAAGAACCAGATACGTGCCAGCACTACCGGTTCGGCCACCTGCACCAAGGTCAAGGGTCGGTGGATCTGGGTGGACGCAGCGGCGGCCAACAGCACTGCGGTCACTGCGGTGGCCGTCCCCGCCGTGGTACCCGGATTCGATGGACACACCATCACGCTGGGGATCATCGGCACGTCAACCAATGCCAACTTCGCCAATGTCAGCCGCTCCATCACGGCTGCCATTGAAGCGCGCATGGCGGCCATCAATCGACGTGGTGGCGTAGCCGGAAAGTACCCTGTGCGCTTAGTGGTTCGCGACGCCAATTACGACCCCACGCTCACTATCAACGAAATCAATGCCACCAAGAACCAGGTGGTTGGATATGCATCGATACTCGGTACGCCGAGTGTGGAAGCGGCACTGCCCTTGCTGCGTTCGGAGCAGCTCCTGGCTTCACCAGCTTCTCAAGAAGCTCGGTGGGCATTGGAGCCTTCGTTGCTGCCGATACTCAACAGCTACCAGGTACAAACCATCAACGGAGTGTCGTATTGGCTGGAGCAACAGGCTGGGGGCGCCGCCGCATCCACGGTATGCGCAGTGTCAGTGGCATCGAGTTTTGGCGATGCCGGTACTGAAGGCACCCGATTTGCGGTCAGCGAATCTGGGGCCAAGCTCGGCGTGGTCGTCACCTTGGCTCCCAACGACAACAACGTGGCTCCCGCCTTGGCCCAACTGCGCGCCGCTGGTTGTCAAGCAGTCACGGCCACTGTTGCCCCGCTCCAATTGGTGGCCTTGGTGGTGGGGGCGGTGCGTAGTGGATGGACGACGCGCTGGATTGCATCGGCGGCCGGATTCAGCGATCGCATCGTCACCCCGCAGACAGGACCTGCCTTCGAGCAAACGGTGTGGGTGGTGGGTGACGGGCCCCAGTGGGGTGATCCGACACTGAAGGTTTTAGTGGATGAGTTACTGGCGTCTGACAATCGTTACTGGACGGAGAATCCTGACGTTGGGTTGGTGTTCGGTCATGCTCAAGGCGCTACGTGGGAGGCAGTGTTGGAGCGGGCAGTGGCTGATCGTGACCTTTCTCGCGCAGGCTTGTTGGCCGCTTCGCGTAAGGTCACCACTGTCAACATCGATGGGGTGGGTTCCACCATCGATTACAGCCAGCCGATTCGACTATCGAGCCCCAGAGCCACGATCTTTGCGGTGGACAACTCGTATCGAAACTCCATACGGATGCTGAGTTTTGGTTACAGCTCCGCAGTGGCCACTCGGTACAAATTCAGCGCACGGTAACGGCGGAGTCCACCCGCTGCAGGCGGCCTGTCTGCTTCACCGGCAGGAACCATGTGCGCTTACCATCGCGCTCGATTCCGAGGTCAGCGCATTTGTCGCCATCACTGTCGGCCACGGTTATGCCACTGGCCTGCGTAATACCCGTGGCGTCGGCCAACACCTGAACCGGTTGGCCAGGAAGGGGCCAACTTTCGAAGTAATAGACCACCCCGGTGGACGGTCGATAAGCAGCCAACGTCTCGATCGATCCGCAGAACCAGTTGGCCACTCTGAGCGCATCGGTGGGTTCCCCCACCTTGAACGTGGTGGGTTCGGTGTCGCCGATGAATGTGATGGCTACACCATCGGCTGAGCGCTCGACCTTGTCTACACACTGGCGACTGGTGGACGGATCGCACCGGACCCTGGCAGCCACCAGCCCGCCTTCTACGGTGCGCCCATGGCCCCGGGTCGCAGCCACCATGCCACCGACTCCGATGACTACGGCGGCCGTTACGCCACCCACCAGCAGTCGTACCTGTCGGGCCCGGTTGTGTGGCACCACCGGTGGCGCATGATCCAGCGTCCGTGGACGCAATGGACGCTCGATACGAGTGGTGGCGCGCAACTCGTCGTCGGCGATGGCCATGTCCTGATGGGGTGAGCTCGACGCATGGGCGACCACGGGCCGATCCAACCCATTTGGTAACGCACGGGTGGGGGAATCTGGATTGGCGGCGCCCCCATCGGGCCGAGCCACGACTTGGCGCAACGCACCCAGCAACGCCTCGTTGGGTGTGGTTGATTCGGCGCGTTTTGCTTCTGGAGCGAGCGGCGCCGGCGCCGATGATGCAGTTCGCGCCGCCCGCCACGCTGCGGCGAGATCTTCGGCACTGTCGAAGCGCTGACGGGGAAAGCGAGCCATGGCCCTCTCCACCAACGTGGCCAGCGGTCCGAAGTGTTGCGGGTCGAGCACCTCATGGGCGCCGCGCTCGGACTTCTCGAGCAGCGCCTCCACCGTTGGTCCGTCGTACGGGAGTCGCCCAGTGAGCGCCTCGTAAGCCACGACACCCAATGAGTACACGTCACTGGTCGGTGACGGTGGATTGCCGCTGAGCAGTTCGGGAGCGAGGTAGGCGGCGCTGCCGAGGGTCACCCCAACGCATTCAACGCCACCCCGGTACGCAGCAATGTCGAAGTCGGCCAGCAGCCCGAGGTTGTCGGCGGTCAACAAGATGTTTGATGGCTTCACGTCGCTATGGAAGATTCCCCGTCGATGCGCCGATGCCAACGCATCGGCCACCGGAGTCAACAAGTCGATCACCGCAGGGGCGCTGAGCGGACCGGTGGTTGCCAGTCGGGCCGCTAACGACCCATTGGGGGCGTATTGCGTCACCAAGGCCACACCGTTGCCGTCAGCCACCACGTCGAGCAGGCGAACGATGTTGGGGTGATCCAATTCCGAGAGGATGCGGGCTTCATCGAGAGCGCTGCGGTGAGCAGCACTGCCTGGTGCGCCGCTGATTTGTTTGACGGCCACGAAACGCTCCACACCCACGGATGCCCTCGCCAGGTACACAGCTCCTGACGAACCGTGGCCCAGTTCGCGTTCGAGCAAGTAGGGACCAACCCACACTGCCCGAGCCGGTTCTTCACGCTCAACGCTCACGTAGCAAATATCGGCAGGTCGGGCTCATAACTGGACGGGTCACCAACTTGAATCAACTCTGACGATCCGGCAGTGACGAGATACCCCCGCCCCACCATGGTGGGCGACAACGCCGCAACGCGACGTGGCAGCGGGGTGAGCCAGAGTTCACCGTCGATTTCCATCTGGGGGCGCAGAGCCAGTCCGTGGCGTGACCTGCGAATGGCGGTGCTCCAATGGCTGTAGTTGGTGCGTAGCGCATCGGCCCGACCGGCAGCCACCAACCAAAAACCGGGACGACGACAGGCCAAGAGGGCGGCCAATGCCGAAGTGGGATCGTCCACCAGTTCGGCATCGTCGATGAACACCAGGCAGGGGCCGTCCGCCATCGATACCGCCGCTGCCACCGATGCCACGTCGCGGTGATGATCACAACCCGATAGCGCCCGCAACGGTGATGCCCGCAGCGTTAGTACGTGCACGTGGGCACGGGAAAGCGCCGTGGTGGCCATGTGATGGGCCACCATCAGTGCGCCGCTCTTGCCGCTACGGCTGGGACCGGTGATAAGCGCATGTTCGCCTTCACCCAGCGTCCAACCAATGGGTTGATGCTCGTCGTCTCCCAGCCCCAACATGATGGTAAGCGTTTCAGGATGGCCTGTGGTTGTCGTATCCGAGCCACGAAGCATCCCCTTCAACTCCGTAAGTGATATGCGCGCCGACAGTGCGGACATTGCCAGTGGTCGGCGGTTGGGGGTTGGGTCCTCGGCGAGCACGTGAGCGACGAGGATGCGATCCACGGCTGCGCCCACATCGGGTTCGTAAGCCATCTGGAATTCGTAGCCACGCTCCACGTCCATGCCTCGCCCGGATCCTGCCGATGCCCGGTCTGGGCGACGGAGGCCAAGAACGGCATAGTCAACGGGGTCACCCAAATGAAGAACGAACCTACGACCGAACGCAGCCATGGCCACCGACGGCAGCGCTTGAGGTCGGTCGGCAGTGACGATGGCGCTGATCCCCAGGCCGGGTCCGTCAGCCAGGATTCGATGGAACCGCTCCATGAACATGTGGCCACTGAGATCGTCGTGTGCGCTGCGCAGCCCACCCCAATTTTCCACCAGCACCACGATTCTGGGGGCGATCTGTTGATCGCAGGGATCAAGTCCGGTGGCGGCCAGCGTCCGTCGGCGCTCAACCTCACGTTGGAGATGTTTGATGAGGCGTTCGAGGCGACCCGGTTCGGCAGGGCCGATGAGGGCCCCCATGTGCGCCAACTTGGTCAAGGGCGACAGCAACTGGGTTCCAAAGTCGATGGCGTAGAGATGGAGGTTGTCCGGGCCATCACACTCACATATGGTCAGTGCGCAGGTGATCAGCGCGCTGGTAGTTCCGGATCCGGCGGATCCCAGGATCAACACGTTTTCGGCCGTCTTGAACAGTGTCAGTGGTTCTTGACGTTGCTCGTGAGGGAGGTCCACCAGACCAATACTCAACTCTGATGCACCTGCAGCCACATCGCTACGCGACAGCCGATTGGGAAGCGGATCGGGCCAGGGCCGCCGGGCGGGCGCCAACTGCAGTTGCTGGACTGCCCATGCTGCCGAAGCCACGATCTGCATCAAATCGGTATCGGTATCGGTATCGGTATCGGTATCGGTATCGGTGTCCGAATGGTGCGCAGCCACGGTTTCAAGAACTCCGAATCCCAGGCGTCGAACCCGTAACCCCATCGACGTTGATGGTGATGTAGCTACGGTGGCGGTTTGGATGAGGGTCAACTCTCCGGGGCCCGTGCGCATCAGCGCCCGACCCGGGCGGTGGCGGTCGAGGGTGGCAGCGGCCTGCGTGCCAATCACGTCCATCGAATCGGCAGCGTCTTGTACCCGCAGTGCAATACGCATGTTGGTATTGGCCCGGATGGATTCACTCACCGCTCCAGCAGGGCGTTGCGTGGCCAACAGCAGATGAACCCCCAAACTACGCCCTCGTTGGGCCACCCCCACCAAGGAACTGAGAAAATCGGGAAGCTCGGCCGCCAAGGTGGCGAATTCGTCGATGACCACCAAGAGCCGAGGCAGTGCTTCGGTACCGCGGTACTCCACGATGTCACTGATGCCATGGGCCGCCAGTACCCGCTCCCGATGGCGTAGTTCGGCTTCCAGGCACACTAGAGCTCGGCGACCCAGACCAGCATCGAGATCAGTAACCATTCCCACTGTATGGGGTAGCAAAGACAGGCCTGCGAACGCCGCCCCGCCCTTGTAATCCACCAGTACGAAGGTGATGGTGGTGGGGGGGTGGTGCGCTGCCAACGATGCCACCAGAGTGCGCAGGAACTCGCTCTTCCCGGAGCCGGTGGTGCCCGCCACCAGCCCGTGCGGACCATCTGCGCGCAGATCAATATGTACCGGGCCGGCAACGCTGATGGCCACCGGTACGGCCATGGACGTAGTGGTGGAGTGGGCCCACCGACCCAGCGTTGCTTCCACCGTGAACGGTGGCGCGTTGCCGCCGATCAATTCCGCGAGGGTAACCTGACCCGCCAAACTGGTGGTGTCCGAGCACGCCGCATCGTTCCAGCGGTGCAATTGCATGGCGAGGTGCTGCGCTTGCACAATGCTCATTGCCGTAGGGATTACCGAGTCGACGCGTTGACCTGTGCTCACGTTGAGGACGATGACGCGTTGGGGCGATTGCTCCGCAATCACTGCTGATGATCCGGTGGGCAATCGGTCCATCCGGAGCCCCAGCACCAAGACGCATACGTGCGCCGGTGGGTTTTTGATGAGATCACGAAGGGCCCCGCCGCGACGGTTCAACGCACTCACGGCGTCAACCACTATCAACCAAAACGGCCGGCCTGAATCATTGGTGGTACCGACATCGCTGAGTACGGTGGCCGCCAACTCATCGGCCCACTCACCCACCATCAATTGTTGGCGGTGGTGCAAGGCGCCGATGTGGGGTAGCCACGATGTCCACTCCCACGACGATTGCGTAGCGGTGTCGGCCACCACGACGAGCGCCAGATCACTCGGTCCGTGGAGTGCACAGGCTTGGGCCACCAACGATCGGGCAATGCCAGTGGTGACCGTCCGGGTACCGCAAAGGCCCACCACTGTGGCCCCCAGCAGTGACACGGTCACAGGGACATCTTCGAGGGGGCCCTGGGCGTCGAGTACGGCCTGGACCCCTCCGGCCCGATCCCCTCGAGGTTCACCCAGGGAGTACTCAGGTGCAACCGTGCCGCGACCCACACCGAGTTGCATCCAGTCGCCCTGGTCTCGGCGACGCTCCCACAAGTTCATGGTTGGTAACTCAGCGTGGCGGCACAACTGTGCTGGATCAGGGGTAAGAGCTTTTCGCTCAGTTGTCATGGCGCTATGGGCACGGATTATTGCGGATTCGAAAATCGCCATCTCTGCGGCCAAGGACTGGGTACCTTCGGCGCGGCGCTGTTTCGTCCGTCGCTTGTCCTCCAGCCAGTTGCCCAGCAACAAGATGGGTGAGGACAGTGCCAGAAGGGCCATACGGGGGTTGATCAGCACCGCCAACACCAACCCAATGGCCAGTGGGGCCATCAATGCAGTGACACCCAATCGAACTTCGCGACGAGCCTCGGGCCGGGCCGCTGGCACGGAAATCTCGTGACGGGTGACCGGTAGTTTCGTTCTCGGTGGGCGGTGAAATGCAGCACTGCCGTCTGCTCCCTGCTTTCCGGGAACGGCACGGTCGGTGGGTGCCCGGTCGTCGATGATGGCCACCACGGTGGATCCAATCCGCATCTCCGTGCCGGCCAGTAGCAGGACCGCTTGATGCGGAACCAGAGCCGCTCCCTCCACCACCGTGGCGTTGGTAGAGCCGAGGTCGATCACCAGGCACCCCATCGAATCATGGTCAGGAGCTATGTGTACATGTGATTCGGACACACTGGGGTCATTCAGCGTGAGCACATTGCAACTGACGCCTTCCGCAATCGCCCTGCGCCCCACCGTCAGCCCATCTGCATACAGAGGAACTCGATGGCCCGCATCCGGGCCGGCCACCACATGAACAAACCAACCGGGTGCCCGACCGGAGCCGACTGACTCGGCGCTCAACACTCTTGCGGAGCGGAAATCCCCCGGGTTCAGCATTTCACCGCTTCCGTGATGCACAGGGCGGGCTGACCCCAGGAGCGCAGCCACCGCAACGCCAACCTCGCCCACAGTGGCATCAGGACCGGCATCAATCATCAGTTCGAGGCTCTGGCCGCCGGCATGGAAGCCGCGCCACAGAAAGGACGTGAGCGAGGAGGACTCTGACATAACATGAAGAGTAGTGAAATTACATGTCAATACGCAATAGTTAGTGACGTCCAGATTTCAAGGTGATTCGCCGGAGATCGGTCAACCAGGTTTCGGCCGCATCAGCCCGACGTTCGAGTTGCTGCAGTGTGGCCTCGGTGATGCGCCGCAACCCGATGCGCTTGTTCAGTTCAGCGTTGACCTGGGCGTGGGTGAGGGCGGTGAAGCGCACCAGCTCCCGGGCGGCATCGGCATTACGCATTCTGATCTCTTCTTTGATCTCGGCTCGGCTTCGGAGCGCACTGTCGGCGCTCGGTGCGATGAGGTCGCCCAGCGGCAACAGCAGATGTTCATCGAGGACCATCTCTTCCTCGTCGTCGGCGAGATCGCCTATCTCATCGAAATGGTCATCGAACACCGATGACACCGGGTGCGGTCCGTCGGCGATAGTGGCCGACAGTGCGGCGAACAGCGAAAGTTGTTCGGCCCCATCATCATCGGGATGCACTTGAGCATCGAGTGCAGTGCGATCATCGGGGAACTCCCCGTCGAGTGCATCCCCACCATCCTCTGCGCGCTTACGGAGACTGTGGCGGCGGGCATCGGCAATCTGGAATGCCCATGTTCGCAGTCGCGGATCGTCGGGGATGAACAGATACGCTTTTTGCTGGCCTGCCCCTCGCGTCCAGCGCACCAGCCGTCCCACAGCCTGGCGGAAGAACAACTCAGTGGTGGTGGTGGTGGCGTAGACGCCAATGGTGAGACGAGGAATGTCCACTCCCTCTGACACCATCCGCACGGCAATGATCCATGGTTGTTCGGAGGCGGCGAACCGGGCAATGCGCTCCGACGCAGTGGGATCGTCACTGGTGGCAATGGTGGGCGTAATTCCCAAACGGCTGCGCATCAGATCGGCGATGGACCGTGCATGGTCTTGGTCCGTAGCGACCACCAGTCCGGCGGCATTGGCCTGGCGCTGACGCAGCATCAACAGCTGCGCGTGGGCCTGTTCCAACACCGGACCTATCCACTCTCCTTGAGGCGAGAGCGCAGTGCGCAGTCGCTGAGCGCTCCCGGTGCGGTCCAGT
>JAYVGK010000341.1:0-4147 GCA_043772215.1 Acidimicrobiales bacterium
TGGATGAAGGTTGACTTCAATGGCCCTCCTCGACGCGCCATACACGTATGGATGACCTCTTTCAACGGAGGAACCGTGTTCAAGGCCGAGGTGTATCGCGACTTCGTTGCCACGGACATACCCGGAGCCTGGTGGGTTCCCTACGAGAACTTTCTCACCCCCGATGCAGCGCGCCGGGATCGATTCGAAGCCCAGCTCAGTACAACGCACCTGAAGTTCAGTATGCCTGCATACGGTCTCAATTGGATTGACGCCGACATACCCGGCGGGCCGCTCGACTGGACCCAGGGCGTCGTGCAGCTTGCCCACCATTCGTACAACCCCGAAAAGGACTGCCCCGTCGGCAAGACGTGCACCGCCAACACATTTCATTGGGACAACGTGTCGATTGCCCCTTCCCTTGCGTTCACCATGATCCACAGCGACCGCCGATTTGTTGATCCGACGACGCCCAACACTGTGACCTTTCCGACTGCAGCCCCGACCGACGCAAGACTGCGGTTCGCAGGCCTCGGAAATGATCTTGAAGTCAGCTTCGACGGCGGCGCAACCTGGCGGCTCGCACAGCGCCAGGCCATCGGCGGAGTACCTGTGGAGGAGCATGCGGCCTCCTACTGGACCCCCATTCCCGCAGGCACCTCCACCGTGACATTCCGGGGAAAGCCGTGTTCATGCGGCGATTGGATCGTCCGAGACATCTCGATTTGGGCCAGAACTGCCAGCCCCTTTGCAGCATCCCCGAGTAGCGCCCCAGCCACCTCTACGACCATCACGACCGCCGCACCAGTGAGCGCGACCACCACCACACCGGCACAGGTCACGACCACCGCAACACCCACCACCACCGCAACACCCACGACCACCGCAACACCCACGACCCCCGCAACACCCACGACCACAGCAACGCCGACTATCGCAGCACCGGCGACGCCAGCGATTCTTCCCGTATTGCCCAGTATCCTCGGCCTGGGACTTGCCAACGGGCCCGGGAGTACGGGCTGGATGAGCGCCAGCGGTTCGCCTTGGACGTACCGCTATCAGTACCTTGCAGGCGGCGTGAACACCGGCGGTGGGTGGGCCAGCTGGAATCCGAATGGCGACTTCGCCACGAACTACCTGAATGAAAGTTCGGCCGGCAGTTACGTACCGGTCTTCACCTATTATCAATTGCTTCAGTCCAGCCCATCGGCGGGAAACAACGAGGGCGAGAAGCTGTTCAGCAATATAAATAACCCGGCCACGATGGCGGCGTACTACGCAGACTTCAAGCTATTGCTCGAGAAGGCCCGAGTCTTCGGTAAGCCCGTAATCATCCATGTGGAACCTGATCTATCGGGATTTTTCCAGCAGCGCGTGATCGGCTCCACGAACTCAGCAGCAGACATTCAGGCCAGCGTGTCATCCAGCGGCAGCCCGCTTGCGTCAGGTCTTCCCAACACGTACCAAGGTTTCAATCTTGCGTTGTTGAGGATGCGAGATCTTTACGCACCAAACGTGGTGCTGGCAACGCATGCCTCGGCTTGGTCCACTGGTATTGACATCGGCACCGACAAGCGCGCCGACCTCGACGTATCTGCCATTTCCGCCCGTACGGCGGCATTCTTGACCACTGCGGGAGCAGCACCGAGCGTTGCCGGGATTTCCAGCTTTGACCTGGTGTTCCTCGATCCCTCGGATCGCGATGCCGGGTACTACGACAAGGTCTACGGCGACAGTGGCGCTCATTGGTGGGATACAACCAACAAGACCTATCCGAATTTCGATCGCTATGAGAGTTACATCCGCGGCGTCACATCGGGAACCAACCTCAAGGCCATGCTGTGGCAGGTGCCGATCGGGAACAACATCATGCGCAGCCAAAACAACACGCAAGGCCACTACCAGGACAATCGAGCGCAGTACTGGCTGAATAACCCGAGCGACGGCCATCTCGCCGCACTTGCGCAGTCTGGCGTTATAGCGATTCTGTTTGGGCGCGGTGCAGACGGTCCTACCACTTATGACGACGCCGCCAATGATGGAATCACCAACCCCTCGCCAATCTCTAACAACACAGGTACGGCAACCGTGTCCGATGACGATGGTGGGTACCTACGAGCGAGATCACTTGAATACTACAAAGCTCCAATTGGAATAGCCGGCCCAGTTCAACCCCCGGTGATTTTGCCGCCCGCGACCCTGCCAGCCACAACCCTGCCACCGGTGACAACGACCATGATCCCGACCACAACCACCACCACGATCCCGACCACGACCACGACTACCACCACGATCAAGCCCACCGCCACGACTACGACTCGTCCACTGCCGCCAGCCTCAACCCCGAAACCAAGCACGACACCAAGTACGGCACCAGGCACGACCCTCGCCCCAGCGGCGATACGCCTTCCGGGTGTCTTTCAGGCGGAGGATTATCTCCCCGGAGCAGGAGTGGGTTACTCGGATTCAACTCCGGGCAACACGGGAGGCGCTTACCGCCACGATGATGTGGACATCCAGGAATGCTCTGACGGTCCGTCGTGTCGAAACGTCGGATGGATAACTGCTGGCGAATGGCTCGCTTTTGAGGTCAATATTTCCGTCCCTGGCCGCTATCGCGTTCGGCTGCGTACCGCTTCGCCATACGCCGGGACACGCCTACACGTGGAGCTCGACGGTGTCGATATCACCGGTTCGCTTTCGCTACCCCAAACCGGTGGGTGGGATAGTTGGAGAAGCTCCGGATCAGCAGGTGCACAGCTCCCAGCTGGTCGGCACACTATTCGGGTGGTTGCTGATACGGGTGGTTACAACCTCAACCGTGTGGCGGTCGTCGCAGCGTGATTTGCTCCCAAAGCTCCAACCAGCCAGGGCCGTGGGATATCATGAGCTGCATGGCAAGGCGGACGGTCAGCGGCCTGCTTAGATTTGTTAATTCCCACGCCGAAACCGGCCACCAGCCGAACTGAACAGACCGGGACACGGGCAGGAGCCGTATGCGAAAGAAAAATAAGGAACGTCTTCGGATCCTGGCTGTTGCACGGGAAAACGGGGGTGCAACCGGTGATGGTGGATTGGCTGTGTTGGGTCAGTCGGGTACGGATCTCCTGCACTTTTCGTCCCCAGAAACTAGTGAGGGCATTCGGCGGTTGGTTGCAAGGCTCGAAGCGTCAGAAAGCGGCAACATCCCTGACGTGATCGGTGTGGCGTCGGCCCTCACGGGCGAAGGTGTCACATTTGTCAGTCGTGCACTCGGCGGCGTCATTGCCAACGATTTGTGCCGGAGCGTGGTGGTGGTGGAAACGAACTGGGCAAATCCCACCGGTTCCGAAGGCGTCGGGCTGTCAGACGTCTTGGCGGGGCGTGTTTCGCTCGATGAAGCGTTAGTCCCGACCATAGTGGATCACCTTCAGTTCCTCCATGCCGGGGCAACCACGTTCAACGAGCGACCAGTCTTGGTGCGCTCTGAGGCGCTGGCGAAGACAATTGCCGACCTTCGCACCCGGTTCAAGCACATCATCATCGACCTGCCGGCGGTGCTCGCCACCAGCGACGCACTAACGCTGGCGACTCACGCAGACGGGGTGGTCCTCGTTGTACAACAGGGGGTAACGGCCGAGCCGCAGGTCGTGCGAGCCCTATCTGAGCTAGAGCATCTCAACGTACTCGGCGTGGTACTGAATCGCTGGTCCACCCGAGTACCAAACCGGGTGTTGGCGGCGATCGCCCCTTGGAACGACGCCACAGACAACGTCTGAGCGCCAGTGAAGATCTTCGCACTTTTCTTGCTGGTAATAATGCTTCTTTCTTTGAGGCCGAGCGCACGCAACCGCCGATCAAACCCGATATGGATGTTGGTCGGATGTTTGCTGGTGTCGTTCGCGCTCATCAGCCAACGTCTGAACTGACCGGTGCACACCGTCGAGATCAATTCCCTCCACTCGGTGGAGCGCCAACGCCAAGTCGCCCGACGGATGTGGCGGCGGACTTACCTTCTATGGCTCGGTGTCACGCTCCTTGCGGCGGCCACCATCTGGAGTGGGATCCCGGCGCCGATCGCGTTCGCATTCTGGCTCATGGTCGCAGGCGGGCTCATCACCATCTGGCGCCCCATCTTCGCGATTTACTTCGTGTCGTTCTTCGCCATCGCCGGCGACCAAGTCACGGC
>JAYVGK010000342.1:0-6353 GCA_043772215.1 Acidimicrobiales bacterium
CCACGTACCTTGATCTCTTCGGGTCGCTTACCTGCCGCCGCCACCAGACCCAAGTTGATGGGTCGCATCCCCTCCACCTGGAACACGTCGCCGATGTCGGCCCCCGCATCCACAATTCGTGGGGCGCGGTCCCGAAACGCTGCGTCTATGAAGTCCACATACGTTTCTGGTGGCTCGGTGATGTGGGAATCAGCGGAGATGACGAGATGGTCCACGGGCACTCCTTCAGACGGGTTCACACAGGTGATGGTTGGGCGCCGCGCACCAAACGGCCCGGCAGTGCGCCGGTGGGTTGGCCGTCGGTGTAGGTCTCCACCCCGGCCACGAACGTATGGCGATAGCCGTCCACTCGTTGCAGCAGGCGGCGACCCTGAGCTGGAAGATCGTGGGCGATACGGGGCGGATGCAGCGTGAGCGCTTCGAAATCGATGATGTTGATATCGGCCCGATACCCCGGCGCCAACAATCCACGGTCGTGCAAACCCACTGCCTGAGCGGTACGACGGCATTGGGCGTGCACCACGAACGACACGTCGAGCAGATCACCGCGGCTGCGGTCACGACACCAGTGCGTGAGCAGCGTGGTGGGAAAACTGGCATCGCAGATGGTGCCCACATGGGCCCCACCGTCGCTGAGCCCGGGGATGGCCAACGGATGGGTGAGCATTCGGCGGGCCGCATCCAGGTTGCCGTCCCCATAGTTAAGTACCGGGATGTACAGCAGGGCGGTGCCTTCGTCGGACAGGTGCATGTCGTAGGCCAACTCCACTGCGGTGCACCCCAGGGCTACCGCCCGAGCGGCCACCGAGTGGTGCGCCGCCGGCTCGTAATCGGGCGGATCACCCAGTGGGAACAAACGGGCATATCCATGAGTGGAGGCAAACATTGACGGCGGACGGGCATCGTGCTCAGCCAGTATTCGGGCCCGACGTTCGGGTTCGGACAACAGCCGTACCCGTTCCGCCAATGGAGAATCGGCCACCTCAGCAAACGAGGCGCATCGGGCAAACGGTGACATGGTGGCCTGCAGGCCCACCAATACGCCCACCGCTCGGGCTGCTACCTGCGCACGCACCTCATGACCATCGGCCTCCATGGCCTCCAGCCCCCGCAACAACCGCAAGTACCCCTCGCCGGGTACGGCCTGCAGTAGCGACATCGACAGTGGCCGACCGCTGACCGCCACCATCTGACGAAGTGTCTCCAACTCGTCGTCCACATCCGGGGCAAAGTCAGACACCACCTGCAGCACGCCACCCACGCCGTTCAATGCCGCAGCAATACCCACCAGTTCTTCACGGGCCGCAGTGAGCGACGGGATGAACTCGCCCTTGGAGGAGCGATGGTTACGGGTACGGCTGGTGCTGAACCCCATGGCTCCGTCGCGCACGGCCTGGGCCACCAACACACCCATGGCGGCGATGTCATCGGCGCTGGCTCGTACCTCATGATCGGCACCGCGTTCCCCCATCACATGCAAGCGCAATGCATTGTGGGGAATCTGACAACCGAGATCGATATCGTGCGGTTTTGCGTCCACGGCGTCGAGAAACTCCCCGAACGTGGTCCAGTTCCACTGCAGACCCTCATGCAGCGCAGTACCGGGGATGTCCTCCACCCCCTCCATCAACTCGATGAGGCGCTGACGGTGGTGTTCGAACACCGGGGCAAACCCCACGCCACAGTTGCCCGTGATCACCGTGGTCACGCCGTGCCACGACGACGGGGCCAGCCGATTGTCCCAAGTGGCTTGACCGTCGTAGTGCGTATGCACATCTACGAATCCCGGTGTCACCAACAGACCATCGGCATCGATCTCGCGTTGACCAACGCCGTCCACCACACCTACGTGCGTCACCACGCCACGCGCCAACGCAACGTCGGATCTCCTGGGCGGCGCCCCCGTGCCGTCCACCACCGTGCCGTTGCGGATGACCACCTCGTGCTCAGCCATGCTCGGCACCATACCCCTTCCCGACTTGGCGCTCCAATGGACCTACGGGCGTGAGACTGACAACATCAACGAGATGGGTACCGTTCGCGAACTGGCCGAGCAGATGTGGCACGGAGAGCTCGACATCGTGCACGAACATCATCCGGTGCGCGGCCTCAACATGGATGCCGAAGAGATCGACGACGGGCTGCTGTATCTCAAGAGCATTGCGTCGCTGAACACACTCGACACTGGCGACGGTCTGGTGATGCTCGACGCCGGACATCTGCTCGATGCAGTGAAGATTCATACGGCGGTGCGTAAGTGGAGACCCAATGCCCGTTTGGCTGCAGCCGTGTTCAGTCACCATCACGTGGACCACGTATTTGGCACGGCTGCGTTCGAGCGCGAGTCCGAGGGTCGAGGATGGCCAGCACCGGTGGTCTACGGCCACGAGAACATGGCCGCCCATTTTGACCGGTATCTGGAGATGCGGGGTTGGAACGAAGCCATCAACCGTCGCCAGTTCGCCATCGACGTGCCCAACTTCAGTTGGCCCGACCATTACCGCTACCCCGACGTCACGTACCACGATCACCACACCTTCTGGCAGGGTAACAACACCTTCGAGATGCATCATGCACGGGGGGAAACCGATGATGCTACGTGGACATATGTTCCTGAGCGCAAGATTCTGCACCCCGGTGATCTGTTCATTTACGCCACTCCCAATGCCGGCAATCCCCAGAAGGTGCAGCGCTACGTCAGCGACTGGGCCACCGCGCTGCGCGAGATGGCGGGCCTTGGAGCCGAGCTGATGTTGTGCGGTCACGGGCTACCCATCTTCGGAGCAGAGCGCATCGCCACTGCACTGACGGATACGGCTGCGCTATTGGAGACAATCGAACGCCAAACCATGACACTCATGAATGAGGGTAAGTCCCTTGACCATGTGATCCATACCGTGGAGATACCGCAGTATCTGCTGGACAAGCCCTATCTACGCCCGGTGTATGACCATCCGCAATTCATCGTACGTATGGTGTGGCGTCGTTACGGCGGGTGGTACGACGGGGAGCCCGACAACCTGCTGCCAGCCCCCCGAGTGCAGCAGGCCACAGAGTGGGTGACCTTGGCCGGGGGCGTGGAAGCGGTTCTGGCCCGAGCGGAGATGCTGCGAGCTGCGGGAGACCTGCGATTGGCTTGTCATCTGGTGGAGTTCGCGGCGCTGGCCGAACCGCGCTCTACCGTCGTACATGAGTTGCGGGCAGCGGTGTATGGCGAACGATCTCAGCAGCAGGAGTCGTCGATGGCGCGCAACATCTTGAACCACGCTGCATTGGCGTCTCGCCAGGGTAAACGTGACCTGGCGGGCGACTACTGAGCTTGACCTGGATCAAGCATCATTTCAGAACAAATCCCAGTATGAATCACGAGCCTTCATCTCCTGCACCGTCTCTTCGAGAATGACGCGACCGGAACGCATGACATAGGCCCGGTCCACGATCTTCAACGCCTGGGCCACGTTCTGTTCAAGCAATAACACGCCAAGGCCCTCACTGCGGGCCAGGTCGCGCACGGCAAAAAAAATCTGCTCCACTACCGCAGGCGCCAGCCCCAACGATGGCTCATCGAGCATGAGCAACTTCGGACCGGCAATGAGCAGGAGCCCAAGACTCACCATCCGTTGCTGTCCTCCCGACAGGGTCCCAGCCAACTGAGCGGAACGCTCGCGCAGAATCGGGAACAGGTCATATACCTGCTCCGTACGCTGACGACGCCGATCGGCATCCGGTTCGTTGGCTCCACCCAGGAGGAGATTGTCGAGTACCGAAAGATCCGGGAACACGAAACGCTCGGAGGGGATAAGAGCCATGCCCGCACGAACGTTTTTCCGAGAGCCGTGACCAGTGACGTCCCGACCGAGAAAATTCACCTGGCCGCTCAACGGCGGGAGCAACCCGTGAATAGTACGGATCGTGGTGCTCTTACCCGATCCGTTGTGTCCGAATAGTGCGACCACTTCTCCCGGTGCAACGTGAAAGCTGACGTCGAACACCACCTGCTTACGGCCGTATCCAGCGCACAGCTTGTCCACCACGAGCATGTCGTCGGCTTTGGGGCTGCTGAGTAAAGCAGTGGTGGTGTTGCCCTGGTGATTGGGTTCGTGCCCGTTCGCTGTGTTCTCGTCCATCTTCATGCCGTCCCGAAATAGGCGGCGGCAAGTCGCGGCGCCGTGGTGAGTTCCTCGATAGTGCCCTGTGCGGTAATGCGTCCAAGCTCCATGAAGTAAGTATGGTCAGCCAATCGACCCACCACATGCAGGTTGTGTTCGACGATGCAGATCGTTCGGCCCTGGCTCCGAAGCGACTCGATGAGCGTCAGCATGGCCTCTACCCACTGGGTATCGATGCCGCTGGCGGGCTCATCGAGCAGCAATACGTCGGCCTCGGTGGCCAACACTCGGGCAAGAGCGACGAGCTTGGATTGACCGTACGACAGGGAGCCGGCAGCAACGTCGGCGAACTGCTCCATGCCCACAAACCGCAACCAATCGAGCGCCTTGTCTTTGGTTGCAGTTTCGGCTTGTTTGACCGACCGGGGCGAGAAGAAGAGTGATCCAATGTGCTCGCCCGGCTGGTTCTGCACGGCCATGGCCACGTTCTGCAGACACGACAGCCTCATGAACAGCCGCACATCTTGGAACGAACGCACCATGCCGCGTCGCGCCACCTCGTTCGGCGGATGACCGATGAGATCGACACCATTGAGCAGGACTGAGCCATGGTCGGGTTTGATATAGCCCGTAAGGAGATTGAACACAGTCGTTTTGCCGGCACCGTTGGGGCCGACCAACGCCGTGATAGTTCCCTTGTGCAAGTCCATGGACAAGTCCTCCGCAGCAATGATTCCGCCGAAGTGCTTTGTAAGCCCGCGTACTTGCAACACAAGCGAGCTGGCACCCCAAGCCTCCTCCCTGGCCACCTGGTTCTCATGAGATGGTTCCGCATCACTGTGCACGATAAGTTCGTCCATCCGTCGGAACGAGACCACCGGGGCAACGACGTCTTTCACCATCTCGATGCGCCCCTTCTGTGGGCTTCCCCTGCGCAGTCGCCGCCAAAGGGAAAAACCCTCTGGTAAAACGCCTTGCGGTCGAAGCCGCATGAGCACCAACAGCAATAGACCGTAAGCGGCCAAGCGAACGAAACCAGCTCGCTCGGGGGATAACTTCACCACCCGCTCCAGTAATGGCTGCGAGCCTTGCACCACGATTGCACCGAGAACGGAGCCAGTCAGATTGGCCATGCCCCCGAAGATGACCATGGCGAAGATGACCAATGAGATCGAGAAGCCAAAGACGCCGGGAGTGGCAAGGTGTAGATAGGACGAATACAGCCCACCGGCCAAACCGGCCAGCATCGACGCAATGGCAAACACCAAGACCTTGTACCGAAAGGTGCTCTTGCCAATCGCTTCGGTGGCCCGATCGTCTTCTCTCACTCCCTTCAGTACACGGCCGAATGGTGACTCGCCCAGGCGCCAGCAGAACAGATACACAAGAACAGCAACAACAAGCAGCGGCAGCACCCAATCGCGCGGGTTCTGCATCTTCCAGCCGAAAAGATCGGGCACCGGGATGCCAATCAAGCCATAGGAGCCGCCTAGCTGGCTGAAGGTACTGAATACGCCGAGGATCACCGATGACACTGCCAACGTCAACAAGATGATGTATTCCACCGAGAGCTTGAGTGCGCACAGTGCAACCGCAATACCGAAGATCAGTGCCAGCAACATGCCGACGGCCAGTCCAGGTACAAAGTTCCAATGGTGGACAGTGGCGAGGTACCCAACCGAGTAACCGCCAACTGCTCCGAATGAGGCGTGAGCCACCGATACCTGCCCGGCATATCCAAGCAACAGGTTGAGCGACAATGCAAACACCACGAAGATCAACATGAGATTGAAGTAGTTGAACCAGATTTCCATGTTCAGCCTCTCACTGACACGAGGCCGCCGCGGGCGCGAGCAAACAACGCCTTCGGGTCGACCGAGAGTGAGATGAGATACAGAACCAATATCACGAACACGGCAGTCTGGGTCCAGCGTACCGACATGAGCATGGAACTCCACTGCTCGATGAGGCTCACTGCGATCCCCACCAGGAAGACTCTGACAGGCGAACGAGCCGTGCCGGCCAGGAATGCGACGACGAAGGCAAAGATCACCGGGCGTAGTCCCATGTCAGGGATCACCGAGAATTTCACTGCGTACCAGAAGCCTGCGACACCGGAAAATAGCGTCCCGATGGCGAAGCAGACCATATATATGACGTTGGAATTTATCCCAATGATCTGTGCCATCTCGGGGTTACCACGCGTTGCCTTGATAGCCCGACCCAACGGCGTGAACCGCAGCA
>JAYVGK010000343.1:0-3786 GCA_043772215.1 Acidimicrobiales bacterium
GGCGCCCAGTCCGGCTTCGAAACGACCTCCCGAAACGGACTGCATTTGCAGCGCCGCCTGGGCGAAATTTATCGACATAGGCGAGTCGGTACCCATCAACACATGCCCCCCAACGATGTGGTGCACGCAGTTGCGTCCGGGCTGGGTGCAACGACCGGATGGATGATGGAGGCCGCCCTCGGTGCCAGCAGCTCAGGAGCCGGGAGCGAACAGCTCCAAGCTGATGTTGTCGGGGTCACGAAACTCAAGAATGAATGCCCCACCGATGTTCTTGACTCCACCGTGGATCACTCCCAAACCATCGAGCATCGCCGCCGCCGCGTCGATCTCCGCCTTGCCCGCCACGCCGAAGCTGAAATGGTCAAGGCCTACCCGGTTCTCATCAAAGCGGTCCGCCTCCGGAGCAACTGGACGAAGACCAAAGAGCCCGCCGCCAACCTGGTAGATGACTCCGCCAAACAAAAAGCTCAATGCTGCTTTGGTGGCGTCATCAGCATCAGCCGCTAGTTCGTAGGCCACCGGGAAACCGAACACCTCCTCGTAGAACTTACGAGACCGCGCAATGTCAGTGACGGTGAGACGGACGTGGTGGTACCCCTGGGCGGCGATCATGGAAAGTCCTTTGGTCGATGGAAGCCCGAAGTGTATCGCACACGATTCAATCGCACGCTATGTTTGTTACATGCCGAGGCAACCTCCACCTGATCCTCAGGCCTTGGATCAACAACTTTGCTTCGCGCTGTACTCGGCCTCGTTGGCCATGACCAAGGTGTACCAGCCGCTGCTGGATCCGCTTGGGGTCACGTATCCTCAGTACTTGGTGATGCTGGTGCTGTGGGAACACGACGGTCGGTCGGTGTCGGAGATTGGTGAGCGATTGACGTTGGAATCGAGCACGTTGACCCCGCTGTTGAAGCGGCTGGAGACAGCCGGTCTGGTTCGACGCAGGCGTGACATGGTGGACGAACGTAGGGTGCTGGTACACCTCAGTGCCCGCGGTCGCAACCTCAAGACCAAGGCCGTATCCGTGCCCGAGATGGTGGCTTGTGCCACTGCCTGCGATGTTGCCGATATTGCATTACTCACAGCGGAGCTCAAGACGTTGCGCGAAGGCCTCATGGGGTCGCTATCCAACGTTGCGTAACTGCTCCCACATTTGCCATCCGTACACAATCAACCAATCAACCAATCAAACAAAGGACATCATCATGGCCATCGAAACAGCGCTCTACACTGCCCACGCCACCTCAACAGGGGGCCGCACCGGCACCACCGAATCATCCGATGGTGAGATCAAATTGAGTCTTTCCACGCCCAAGGAAATGGGTGGAGCTGGCGGACCCGGTACCAACCCTGAACAGCTCTTCGCTGCTGGCTACTCAGCGTGTTTTGTGGGTGCCATGAAAGCAGTAGCTGGCGCCGAGAAAATCAAGCTGCCTGCCGAGGTTTCCATTGTCTCCGATGTGTCATTCGGCGCCTTGGTGGGCAAAGCCGGTGCCTACGGAATTGCCGTGGCCATGGCCATCAGCGTTCCGGGCATGGACCGAGCCGCAGTGGAGGACCTCGTGGCCAAGGCTCACGAGGTGTGCCCGTACTCCAACGCCACTCGGGGCAACATCGACGTCACACTCACCGTTGTATAACGCTCGTCGATAGCCGGAAGGGTAGAAGAACCCGCTGTACGAGTACTTCTACCCTCTCGACCAGCTTTTGCGAGTCTGCCTGATCAGGTCGTATGAGCACTGCTGACGCACTGCCTGCTGCGTGGTGAGAGCAGCGGCATCACGAACGCAATAACGATCTGATCGTCCCACGCTCGTCTCAACCCTCAACTCCCCAGCGTCCCGGCCGAACGTTCGGTTTGTCAGGCGTGACCCGAGTATCGAAAGTTGCCAGACTGCTCAAGACTGAGCGGTGGTACGCCGAACAGTGTGGAGTGATCCCCATGTCCCTCGTCCGCCGCGTACGTCAAGACGTTGGGTCACACCGCCGCTCGTGGCATACGCTGATGGTGACGGTGGCCACATCGTTGGCGGTGTGTGGAGTGTTGGCATCTCCCGCACTGGCCATCCCGAGCATTACGGATGTTGACACACCCACAGCGAATTCGCTGACGTCGCCATCCGTACCGGGTGTCGCATCGCTGGCGTTTGCGCCAGACATACACCTCAATGCCGACAACGATCGCATCACCGAGTCCATGAACGTGCCTCACGGGCTGACTCCCACCCGCATCGTGGGGCGCGTAGCGTTCCCCATCAGCGACAGGGTCATCACCTTCTCGGTGAGCGTGGCAGGTGAGCGCATTGTCGTGCTGAGTTCCGCTGCTGCCGGACCCGGTGGCACTGCCTCATTCGACGTGGCCTTGCCGCCCTCAGCCGTGGTCGACGACCGAGCCAGTGTCGACATCGAAACCACTCGGCTCGGAACGGGAGCAGTGTGTGACACCACCCGCAGCGTGGCCAATGACGTTCGCCTGCTCGACGCCGGGTTTGTCACCGTTGGACAGGCGGATGGGCCGACCACGATTGCTTCGTTCTTTGGTCCGGGTGTCACAACTGTGAACATCTGGTCTACTGACGCCGAGAGTGATCCGGCAGCGGTGCAGATGGCGGCCGGTGTGGTGCATCGCCTTGGTCTCGCCACGAAGGTGACACTGCATCGCGGGACACCTCTTCCCAACGCGCTCACCACTGGTGTCGAGCGTGATGTGGTGTTTGCCATCGCCACCCGAGCGCGTACTTCCGTGAGCACCGGAGGGGGGCGTCCAACGCTGCACATCGATGGACAACCAACTGCTCAGATCGCCACTGCCCAAGCCCTGGCTCAACCGGAGACCGACATTGCTGATGCACCCACCAGCGGCGCATCGTCAGCCGTGGGCCGTGTCTATGGGCGCTCCACCATGACCATTGCCACGCTCACCGGTACGCGAGCGGCAGTGGCTGCTGGGGTGCGTGGCCCACAACTCATCGGCAGTGGTCTGATGAAGTGGGAGGTATCGGTGCCCCAATCTCGATTCGGAGGACCGGTAGGCCACATCTCCCTTCATGTACGCGGCCGCACCACACCCATCCACCATGGTTCGTACGGCGACTTCTCGATCCTGTGGAACGGTGCCATCGTGCATGGCGCGCCACTCGGCGATGCGACCGATTTCGAGGCCCGTGCGGAAATCCCACGCAGTCTTGTGGGGCGCGACAACACACTTACCTTGCAGGCTCGCTATACCCCTGGTGGTGGTGCCTGTCAGGCGTTGGCGAACCCCATCCAAATCGACATCGACCCGCAGTCCACCATCTCGGCCGAGGTAGGCCAGACAATTCCAGCTGGCTTCACACGCTTTCCTCAGGTGTTGCGCGGCCGCTTTCGCTATGCCACAGATGTAGGTACACGTAGTAACTCGGACAGCGCCACGGCGCTGAGTTCAGCAGGCTTGCTGGCGGCGGCCATGCAACGACTCAGCCCTGATCTACTCACCACGATCGAAGTTCCCCTATCTCGGATTGCCGACGGCACGGCCGGCGTGGTGGTCAATGCATCACCCGCCACGGTGTTGTCCTTGCGGGCCCCGTTCCGATTTGGCACATCTCGCGTGATCGCCGCCGACGGTGCCTCCGTCGCCTTCGAAATCGCCGGACCGGTGGGAGCGCTCCAGGCATTCGAGTACCGCAATACCGATTTGATCGTTGCCAGCGGTACCACCCCCGCATTGGCCAACAACGCAGTGGCGGCAATGGTGGCTCATCCCGACGGCTGGTATCACCTGGCCGATCAGATACAAAT
>JAYVGK010000344.1:0-2813 GCA_043772215.1 Acidimicrobiales bacterium
CCCATGGCCGCTGCTGCGCCAGGACCCTCAGCCATCATGACGTCGGTTTCGATGGCTCCCGGGCACAACGCGTTGACCGTGATACCAAGTGTACCTACCTCTTTGGCGGCTGACTTCACCAATCCATTGATGGCGTGCTTGGCCGTGACATAAGTGGAAATACCGGGTTTACCCATCTTTCCTTCTACCGATGAAATGGCCATGATGCGCCCATTGCCCTGGGGGATCATCACGTTCAGCGCTTTGCGCATGGTCCAAAACGTGTGCCACAAGTTCCACAGCAGCGCATCCTGCATGGCCTCGTCAGTGAGGCTGGCCACCGGCGCATGATTGGCTGCGCCGCCAGCGTTTGACACCAAGATGTCGAGTCGGCCATAGCGCGCCACCGTGGCATCAATGAGTGCCTCACAATCCTCACGCTTCTTCACATCCCCCACCACGAAATGCACTGCGTCACCGGCTCCCATCTCGGCCAAAGCAGCGGCACCTTTTTCGGCACTGCGACCGTTGATCACTACGCTGGCGCCCTCGCGTACGAACGCCTCGGCAATGGCCCGGCCAATACCGCGAGTACCGCCCGTGATGCACGCCACCTGCCCCGCCAGAGACCCACTGTTGGCTTCACCCATTCCGTTCCCCCTGCACACCATGCCTGGCTCTTCGTCCAGGCTGGCGCAACTCTAACTCGACGATTACTTTCGGCGCCGAGTCACTCCCCAGCACAAGAGGAACATTTCCATGGATGCCCAAATTTCGAATCTCCTCTCACTCGATGGGCGCATCGCACTGGTCACCGGGGGTGCCACCGGCATTGGTGAAGGCATTGCCCGTGTGCTGGCCAGTGCGGGGGCCAAGGTGGTGGTCGGCGATATCGACATCGACGGGGCCAACCGGGTGGCCACGGACATCGGCGGCGTGGCCATGTCGCTCGATGTCACCGATGCAGCATCGGCCAACCACGTGATGGTGGCCATGCAAGCGGCAGGCGGCGTGGACATCTTGGTCAACAATGCCGGGACGTATCGAGAAGCGGGCAGCATCTTGGACCAGAGTCACGAGTCGTGGCATCGCTCTATCGACGTGAATCTGGTGAGTGTCTTCAACTGTTCCAAGCCCGCAGCCGCCATGATGGTGGTTCAGGGCCGGGGCGGATGCATCGTGAACATCGCGTCGGTGGATGCCACGCTGCCGTGCCTCGGTACTGGTTATGACACGGCCAAGGCGGGCGTGGTGCAGTTCACCCGTTCGCTGGCTGTGGACTTGGCGCCCCACGACATCCGGGTCAATGCCGTATCGCCCGGAAACGTGCCGGTACCAACGCTGCGCAAGATCCATCGTGGTGAGCTGCCACCCCTGTGGCCCGTTCCGTCTTCCACCAGCGGGCTCATGGGCCCCATGATGCGCCAACGCACCCAAAATATCCCGCTGGGCCGCACCGGTACGGCAGAGGAGATTGCCCACAGTGTGTTGTTTCTCTGCTCTCGCGCCGCCGCATACATCACCGGCCAAAACGTCACGGTGGACGGCGGATGGACGCTGGTGTAGTTGATGAGTGAACTTCAGGATCGCCAGGAGATCATGGATCTCACCATTGCCTACACGTGGGCACTGGATATGCGTGAGTTCGAACTGCTCCGCAATATCTTCCTGCCTGAAGCCACCGCGCTTTTGGTTGACGAACGTATCGGTGTCGACTCCATCATCGAACGAGTGCGATCGGCGTTGGAGCCACTCGATGCCAGCCATCATCTCATCGGGAATCATCAGGTGACAGTGGACGGTGACCGGGCCACGTGTAGGTGTTACCTACAGGCCCAGCATGTGCGCCAAGGCACTCAGGGCGGGTCCAACTACATCTTTGCAGGGCGTTACGAGGACAATTTGGTGCGCACCGCAGCGGGGTGGCGGATTGCCCGACGAACGTTGGTGCGGGTTTGGTCTGACGGCAATCCGGCCGTGGTGCGCCCAGGAGCGTGACCGGCAGGTTGACCGGAAATGTCCACCCGTGCCTTGGCGGGTTTCTTGGCTGGCGCCTTACGGGCGGGACGACCCTGCGACACCAGCCGGCCCTCGATCACCGCCCGGATGGCGTCCACTGCCAATCGGTGACCTTGGCTGTCGCCTGAGGCGCCATCGGTGAGCCCCACCACGGTGATGCGTACGAAGGCCCGCACCATGTCCCGATCGGCGGCCTTGATCTCGCCGGTGGTCACGCCGTGATCCACGAGCTCACGAAAGAACGTCTGGGTCCGTCCTGACCGGTTGCCAAGGGCCTGACGCAACTCCTCGTGGCGGGCTACGTCGATGCGCACCGCTCCGATGAAACGGGCCAGCGACGGGTCTTCGGTGTTGAGCCGATGGGCCACCTCCAGCACCGCCTCGAATCGCTCGATGAAGGACTCCAAGCCAGCCATCGACTCGTCGAAGCACAAGAACATGTACTCCTGCACCTGGTCGTACACCGCCTGGTAGATCTCGACCTTGGAATCGAAGTAGTGGTAAAGCGCTCCGGTGGTTATGCCGGCCTGCGTGGCCAGGTACTTGTTGGTGGTGACGCCGTAACCCAGCTCGGCGAATGACTGCTGCGCCACGTCGAGGATCCGCAGCCGCGTCTCGGCCGAACTCGATGCGGGAGGACGCCCCAGACGCCTGGACTGTTTTGGTACCACGTAACCATGGTACCGGTCAGCACCAGAAAATACCGACGTGCGCTTGGGCACGGCATTACCAACTGAATCTTGGATAATTGACCGGACGATTACATAGACGGCCTAACCCCCGATATCGTCAGCGGTCACAGCCACTCGGAGGTA
>JAYVGK010000345.1:0-11744 GCA_043772215.1 Acidimicrobiales bacterium
GTGCCACCGGAACTGCCGCCCCCGGATGACTGTGTCATTCGTAGAGACTCGGACGGTTTTCCGCCAGACTCGTCAATGGGATCACAGGTAGATGTGCGACTTCATCCTGACACGGGCTGGCTCACCGGCACTCCACGAGGTGTTGGTGAGTCCCGGGCCTGGATCCGATTTGCTGACGGCCGACCAGCTGATCCCGTGGCGCTGTTGTTCTTCGCCGATGCATTGCCGCCCACTGTGTTCGATGTGTTGGCGGAACGCTCGTGGGTACCCACGGTGGAGTTAACGGTGCACGTTCGGGCCCAACCCGCACCGGGATGGATCCGAGCCGTGACTCGGACCCGGCACCTCATTGATGGACGCTTCGAGGAGGACGGTGAACTGTGGGACAGCGAGGGTCGTTTGGTGGCGATGTCGCGCCAACTTGCGATGGTCATGGGCCATGGAGGCTGAGTCACCTACCACCAACGTCAGCGCAGCACAGCCTCGTAGCGAAACAGCGTGGGGTTGGCCGCAGCCATTGCGGTGAGGGTGGTCGCAGTGGCTGCATCGCGCCCACTCCGGGCAGAGGGTCCACTGAGCTGCGCTTGCAGAAAGGCCACCATGGCGTCGCCGATGGCGGCGGCAACTCGAGCCTGCGAGCCAGGTACTCCCCTGAGATCGAATACGTGTCCACCTCCGATCACCGTGAGAAAAAACTTTGATGGTTTGGCTGCCTGATACGCCGAGTAACCCAGCCCGTAAGGAACGGTGGGGTCCTTGTCACCGTGAATGAACAAGATGGGCGTGGCCGGAGCAGCGAATTGCTTTCCCGGACGAAAGAAATTGGTGGTCCCCGCCACCGCAATCACTGCCTTCACTCGGGCGTCATAGCAACACGTGTTGGTCATCATGTCGATGGAGGTGATGGCACCCAGCGAATGACCTCCAATGGCAATCTTCGAAGCATCGATCACCGCCAACGTATCCGAGCCCTTCTTCAGCAATTGATCGATGACGAACCTCACGTCGCCCGGTTGATTGATTTCGTCAAGGGGATTGACCTTGCCCGCCGTCCGCTTGCTCGTCAGCGGGAATCGCGGTGCCGCCACCACAAACCCACGTGACGCCATGCTGCGCAGGAGCGCATCGTAGGACTGCGGCTCGCCGGTGAGCCCATGGGAAAACACGAACAATGCAAAGCGTTGTCCAGCGACGCCTTGCGGTCGGTAGATGGTGGTGGGCAGGTCCCGAACCGGTTGCGCAGCCGTCGCCCCATTCGCAGCAGTCCCCCGAGTGGTGTCCACATAACGCTCAGTTCGCACCGTCACCGGGTAAATCGGCGCATCGGCGCCCACTGCGGGCACCAAGGCAGCGCAGGAAACACCCGCCAACACCAACAAAATCATCACCGAACGGGACCCAGAGACCTTCATTACGTCAGTCTGGCCGGGCCGCTAACCTAGTGATCACGAGCCTGAGAATCACCGCCAAATTCTTGATAACCCACCTCCCAAAGGCACAGTCCGTGGGCTGGCGCCACCGGTGGGGCGCCAGTGCGGTCCCGTGACATGAGCACGGTCCGAACATCGGCGGGCGTGCTCGCCCCCTTCCCGATATCCACCAGCAATCCAGTGATCGAGCGCACCATCTGCCGGCAAAACGCGGTGGCGGTGATTTCGAAGCGCAACAGGCCATCAGGCAACGGTTGCCAACCCGCCGCCAACACGGTCCGGGTATTGGTCCGGCCCATCTCGGCCGCCTTACAGAACGAGCTGAAGTCATGCTCGCCAATCAACGGGTCACACGCCATCCGCAACAACGCCAGATCCAGAGGTTCGGGAACGTGCCAGGTGGTGGCGGCCAGAAACGGATCTGGTTCGGCTCGATTCAGCAGCGTGTACCGATAGCGCCGCCACATTGCTGCGTAGCGGGCGTCGAACAGATCCGGAGCAATCTCTATGGAGCGAACCACGATGGCGGGCGCCAACATGGAGCGAAGAGATCGCAGCACCTTGTCCAAACCAAGCATGGGCGGTGGGTTGATGTCCATATGACAAACCTGGGCGTGTGCGTGCACCCCAGCATCGGTACGTCCCGCCATCACCAGAACCGGCGGGTGAGACTGGCGCAGCACCGTGCCCAACGCTGACGCCAACGCGTCACCCACCGTGGCTACCCCTGGTTGCGGTGCCACCCCATGGAACTGCCCGCCGTCATAAGCCACCACCAGCTTGAGGCGAATCTGCCCATCGGGCACTACAGAAGGGGGCCTACGGTACGGGGGCACTGGCTGAGAATACGACGCCACTCACGGGTTGGCCTCCGCTGGCCACTTAGCCACCCAACACAAAGGTCCGGCCCCCGAACGGGACCGACCACTTTGCGAAAGCGGACCTATCAGACGAGTTCGATGCGAGCCATCGGCGCATTGTCGCCGTGACGTGGGCCCAGCTTCAAGATACGGGTATATCCACCATTGCGCGACGTATATCGCGGTCCGATTTCGGAGAACAGCTTGGAAGCCATGTCCTTGTCACGGATGAAGCCAACCACTTGGCGCTGGTTGTGTATACCGCCGGCCTTGGCCTTGGTGATCATGCGCTCTGCCACCGGGCGTAGCGCCTTGGCCTTGGCCTCTGTGGTCACCAGATACTCAGCGGCGATCAGCGACGCCACCAGGTTGCCCAGCAGAGCTTTCTGATGCGATGGATCAGACCCGAGACGCGGGCCCTTCTTCGGGGTCATGGGCATGGCAAAGTCCTACCGATCTTTGGTACGCAGCGAGAGGCCGCGCTCGTCGAGCTTTTGAATGACCTCGTCCAACGACTTTTGGCCGAAGTTGGTGATGGCCAGCAGATCGTCCTCGGTTTGCTGAACCAGTTCACCAATGGTGTTGACCTGGGCCCGCTTGAGGCAGTTACGGGGCCGCTCGGACAGTTCCAGATCTTCGATCGGAAGATCCAAGTCCGGCGAACCGCTACCCACTGCACTGGTCTCGCCCAGTGACAGGCCTTGGGGCTCTTCGCTCATGTCGGCCACCAGCCCGAACAACGTACGAAGGGTCTCACCGGCGGACGCCAACGCGTCCTGGGGTGAAATTGATCCGTCAGTTTCGATGTCCAGCGTGAGCTTGTCGAAGTTGGTGGACTGCTCCACCCGGGTTGGTTCCACGGTGAAAGCCACTCGACGCACGGGCGAGAAGATGGAGTCAACCGGGATGACCCCGATCACCGACGACTTCTTGTTCTTGTCAGCCGAAACATAACCGCGCCCACGCTCCACGGTGATGTCGACGGCCAAACGACCCTTGCCATTGAGCGTGGCAATGATGAGCTCGGGGTTGAGCACCTCCACACCGGTGGGCAGCGGAATGTCGCCAGCCGTGGCTGTGGCTGGGCCGCGCACGTCGAGGCGAAGCTGCATGGGCTCGTCGCCCTCCATGCTCAGAACCAGGTCCTTGAGGTTCAAGATGATGTCGGTGACATCCTCTTTCACGCCCGGAATGGTGGCGAATTCGTGCAGGGAGTCGTCAAAGCGAACCTGTGTCACTGCTGCGCCTGGGATGGACGACAACAACGTACGACGCAGGCAAGCGCCAAGCGTATGACCGAAACCGGGCTCGAGCGGCGAGACCGAGAACCTTTGACGGGTTCCCTCCTGCTCGCCCACCGCTTCCACCGATGGCCGCTGGATGATCAGCATGTTTGTTCCCTCATTGTTGAGCAGTGTTGTGCAGCAGTGTTGTGCAGCAGGTGTCGGGCGGCGCCGTGGGCCCCGCCGAAACTGACTACTTGTTGTAGAGCTCGACGATGAGCGACTCGCGCACGGGCACATCGATGTGCTCGCGTAGTGGGAGGTCTCTCACCGTGACGGACTTGCCTTCGGTGGCCTTGTCCAACCACGGCACCGTGGAGCGGTCCAGCGTGTCGATGTTGTGCTGGACAACGATCATCTCTTTGGCCTTGGTGCGCAGTTCGACGATGTCACCGCGCTTCACCTGATAGCTGGGGATGGTGACGCGCTTGCCATTGACCGACACATGTCCGTGGCGAACGAGCTGTCGAGATTGGCTGCGACTGGCGCCCCAACCGGCTCGGAAAGCAACGTTGTCTAGGCGGAGTTCCAGCATTCGCAGCAAATTTTCGCCGGTGACTCCACTTTGGCGATCGGCCTCCACGAACATATTGTGGAACTGCTTCTCCAACACACCATAGATACGGCGGGCCTTCTGCTTCTCACGAAGCTGCAACATGTACTCGGACTCCCGAATACGCCCACGGCCGTGCTCCCCCGGGGGGTATGGACGTTGCTCGATAGGACATTTGGTTGAATCGCACTTGGCACCCTTGAGGAAGAGTTTCATCTTCTCGCGGCGACAGAGGCGGCACACCGGTCCGGTGTAGCGAGCCATGACTAGACCCTCCGCCGCTTCGAGGGGCGGCACCCATTGTGGGGCACGGGGGTGACGTCACGAATGGCGTTCACCTCGATGCCGACGTTTTGCAGTGAGCGGATGGCGGTCTCACGGCCGGAGCCGGGACCCTTTACCAGCACATCGACTCGGCGGACGCCATGCTCCATGGCCCGACGGCCACAGGCCTCGGCAGCCAGCTGGGCGGCAAACGGAGTGGACTTGCGGCTGCCCTTGAATCCAACGTTGCCCGAGCTGGCCCATGCAAGGACATTGCCCTCGGCATCGGAGATGGACACGATGGTGTTGTTGAACGAGCTCTTTATGTGCGCCAGCCCAAAGGTGACGTTCTTTCTCTCGCGTTTACGTGGACGGCGACCGCCCGGCTTCGGCTTTGCCATCGCTACTTCCTCGGAACCTTCTTCTTGCCGGCCACTGTCTTTTTGGGTCCCTTGCGGGTACGCGCATTGGTGTGGGTTCGCTGTCCACGCACCGGGAGGCCCCGGCGGTGGCGGATGCCCTGATAACAACCAATTTCCATTTTGCGCTTGATGTCCTGCGAAACATCCCGCCGAAGGTCACCTTCGACCTTGACGTTCTGATCTATGTAAGCGCGCAGGAGATTGACTTCTTCGTCGGTGAGGTCTCGTACCCGAGTGTTGGGGTCGATACCAGTAGCCGACAGAATCGTCTTGGACGTCGTACGACCGACGCCAAAAATGTACGTCAGCGAAATTTCCACACGTTTTTCCCGTGGAATGTCAACACCAGCTAAGCGGGCCATGACTTATCCCTGCCGCTGCTTGTGACGAGGATTGGTGCATATGACCATCACGCGCCCATGGCGGCGGATGACCTTGCACTTCTCACAGATCGCCTTGACGCTGGGCCGCACCTTCATGCGCAGCCCCCGATTCGGATGTTCTTGACGGAGTTGTTCACGTTCGCTCGCTACTTGTATCGATAGGTGATCCGACCTCGGCTGAGGTCGTACGGGGTGAGCTCGACTTGGACTTTGTCACCGGGGAGGATGCGGATGTAGTGCATTCGCATCTTTCCGGAAATGTGGGCCAAGACTTTGTGGCCATTTTCAAGTTCCACCCTGAACATGGCATTCGGGAGTGGCTCAACAACCGTGCCTTCTAGCACGATCGCGTCTTCCTTAGGCTTTGGCAGAAGGTCCTCCTCACCGAGGGTGGTATACGGTAGCTTGCAGGAGACGCGTGAACGCAGTCATGCCTTTGGCCGAAGGACGAGTGTAGCAGCACTGCTTGGTGCTCTTGACCAAGCTCTTGACCAAACTTGGGGCCAGGCTTTTTACAGGGGCCTGTACTCGTGCGCTTTGCTTCCATGTTCGACGTCTTCGTCGCTCGATCGTCGCACTCAGACTCACGAGCGTGCTCGCGCCGCCTGCCGGGTGTCTATCGCCATCACGATGTCAATGAACACTTCGTCCATCGGCTTGGCGCCGTCCATGGTCTCCAGTAGCCCTTCGTGGCAATAATGCTCGATGAGTGGGCTGGTTTGGCTTTCATAGAGGTCCAGCCGGGTCTGGATGGCTTCTGGCTTGTCGTCGGGGCGCTGCACCACTTCGCCCCCGCAATGATCACAGTTCCAATTGAATTTGGGAGGTTTCTGGACGCTGTAATTGTGCCCGCACGATGAACACACCCGCCGAGACGCCAACCGCTTCAGCACCAAGGCCGTGTCCACGGCCAAGTCGATCACGATGTCCAAGCGTCCGGGCAACAGCAACGCAGACAGCGCCTGGGCCTGATGCACGGTGCGAGGAAAGCCGTCGAGAATGAAGCCCCTCCCCCGTGCATCTTTGTCCGACAGGCGTTCGGCGATGATGCCGATCACCACCTCATCAGGTACGAGTTGTCCGTCGTCAACAAAGGTGCGGGCCAGAAGTCCCATCTGGGTGCCGGATTTCATGGCTGCCCGGAACATGTCGCCCGTGGAGATGTGGGGAACCACGTAATGACGAGACAACTGCACACATTGCGTGCCCTTGCCTGCACCCTGCTTGCCGAGAATAACGAGACGGACCCCGGCGCTCATACGCGTCCTATCTGTGCGCCCTGGACCGGGCACCCACCCAAGCTTGCATCCGCACCTGCGCCGAGTGGCACCACGCCGGGGTTACCGAGTGAGTTGCGGACGTCGACGGGTCGCACTGCCCTCGAGGAAGCCGTCGTAATTTCGCATCATGAGTTGGCTGTCTATCTGCTTCATGGTCTCGAGCGCCACACCAACCGCGATAAGGATCGAAGTTCCGGCAAATCCGAAGTTCGACAAATTGAACACGAATAGGAAAAACGACGGCACCAATGCAATGGTGGTGATGAAGACCGCGCCCGGAAGCGTGATTCGATTGAGCAGGCGTTGGAGGTAAGCCACGGTGGGGGCACCGGGACGAATACCGAGAATGAAGCCACCCTGTTTGCGGATGGAGTCGGCCTGCTGCACCGGATCAAAGCTGATCGCCGTGTAGAAATACGTGAAGAAAATGATCATCAACCCGTAAATGAGGATGTACCAGAGGTTGTCGCCGGTGACCAGGTTGTTGTTGATCCACTGCCTGGCCCCGTTGGGCAAGACGTTGGACAGCAACACCGGGAAATTCAGCACCGAAGAAGCAAAAATGATCGGCACCACCCCAGCCTGATTCACCTTCAACGGAATGTAAGTGCTCTGCCCGCCGTACATACGACGACCCACCATCCGTTTGGCGAATTGCACCGGGATACGACGCTGGCCGTTCTCCATGATCACGATTGCCACGATCATGGCCACCACGATGGCCAGAATCACAACAAACAACACGTTGCCCTTGGACTGACGAATACGTGAGCCCTCATACGGCAATCGGCTCACCACGTTGGTGAAGATGAGGATGGACATGCCGTTGCCGATGCCGCGCTGCGTGATGAGTTCACCCATCCACATCACAATGGCCACACCGCCGACCATGGTGAGCACCACCAACGAAACCCGACCAAAGGTGAATCGACCGTCGAACAGGTCGAAGTCCGCACCGCCCGCATTTCTACCCAGCAGACCTCGGCCGCCATTGTGGAAAATGTAGCTGTAGGTGGCCGCCTGCATCACGCCCAACGCGATCGCCAGATAACGCGTCCACTGAGTGATCTTTTTCTGACCCACAGCACCATCTTTGGACCACTGCTCGAGCTTGGGGATCACCACCGTCAACAACTGCATGATGATCGACGCAGTGATGTACGGCAGGATGCCGAGGGCAAACACGGCAAACTGCGTGAGCGCCCCCCCAGAAAACAGGTTGAGGAAGCCCACGATTCCGTTGGACCCCGCCGAATCCTGCAGCCGCTTTACCTGATCGATGGAAATGCCCGGCACCGGCACGTGGGCACCAAGACGATAAAGGGCGATGATGAAGATGGTGAACAGGATCTTGTTCCGGAGCTCCGGGATTCTGAACACGTTGCGCACGCTGGACATGGTCGGACTCTCCAGAACTCGAGCTGGCATGAAGCCAGCCGATAACGAAATGAACATAAACCGGGGACGATTGTCCCCCGGTTGCGTTGGATCAGCGGTTGGTGAGGGCGTTGCCCTTGGCCGCCGGGCGACCATTGCCGAACGGCATGGGTAGCACGGTGACGGTACCCCCCGCCCCAATGATTGCGGCCATGGCTGATTGTGAGAACGCATGCGCGCTCACATCGAGCTTGGCGCTGAGCTCGCCACGTCCAAGCACCTTGACCAGGCCCTTCTTGGGGATGGCACTCACCAACCGCAACGTGTCTGGAGTGGCTGGCTCACCGCTGTGGACAGCGGCGAAGGCTTCGAGAACGTCAAGATTCAATGCCACAAACTCAACCCGGAATGGATTGTGGAAACCCCGCAGCTTGGGTAGGCGCCGGTACAACGGCGTTTGCCCACCTTCGAACCCGGGCTTCATGTTGCGACGGGCCTTCTGGCCCTTGGTACCGCGGCCAGCAGTTTTGCCGCCCTTGCCGGCGATACCGCGACCTACGCGCATGGCCGACTTCTTGGAGCCCTCGGCAGGCTTCAGATCGTGCAATTTGATGGGCATGGGTTACTTCGTCTCCTCGACAGACTCCACCGTCACCATGTGCGGGACCCGGGCGATCATGCCGCGAATCTCGGGACGATCGGGGAGTGTGTTGCTGTTGCCGATACGGCCCAGACCCAGTGCACGCAATGTGCCGCGATGCTTGGGTTTGGTTCCGATCGTGGACTTGATCTGGGTGATTTTGAGCGCCATCAGGAACGCTCCCCGGTGGTGGCAGCACGTTGCAGCCGCTTCGTTTCGTTGTATGCGCGCAGCACACCAGATGGAGTGACTTCTTCTGGGGTCTTGCCCCGCAGACGAGCAACCTCGTCTGGAGTACGCAGGCTCCGTAGGCCCTCGATGGTGGCCTGGGCCACGTTGATGCCATTGGAGCTGCCGAGCGACTTGCACAGAACGTCGTGGATGCCAGCTGCTTCCAGAATGACCCGAGCAGCGCCGCCAGCGATGACACCAGTTCCGGGGGCTGCCGGCTTGAGCATCACACGACCAGCACCCTTTTCGCCCACGATGGGGTGAGTGATGGTGGAACCAGCCAGAGCCACGTTGAACATGTTCTTCTTGGCTTCTTCCACACCCTTGGCAATGGCTGCCGGAACTTCTTTGGCCTTGCCGTAGCCGAGGCCGACCTTGCCGGTGCCGTCTCCCACAACAACCAGTGCTGTAAAGGAAAAACGACGACCACCCTTGACCACTTTGGCCACGCGATTGATGTTGATAACGCGCTCCTCGAGCCCGTCCCCACCCCCGCCGCCACTATTGTTGCCGCCGCGATCGCCTTGGTAGGCCATCTCAGAACTCCAGTCCCGCCGCGCGAGCGGCTTCGGCGACCGCAGCAATGCGGCCGTGATAAATGAAACCCCCGCGGTCGAACACGACCTTGGACACGCCAGCGGCCTTGGCCCGCTCCGCGATGAGCGATCCGACCTTGGCCGACGCCGCGACGTTGCCGGTGGCGCCGCCACGGATGTCTGGCTCATGCGAGGACGCAGCGGCCAAGGTACGGCCACTGATGTCGTCGATCACTTGAGCCACGATATGGCGGTTCGACCGAAACACAGCCAGACGCGGCCGTTCGGTGGTTCCGTGGATCTTCTTACGGGCGCGCTCGTGACGGCGTACCCGGCCCTGCTGCTTCTTCTGCGTTGCGGTACCCATGGCTACTTCTTGGCTGCCTTTCCGGCCTTACGGCGGACGACTTCGCCCTGATAGCGGACGCCCTTGCCCTTGTAGGGCTCTGGCTTGCGGATCTTGCGGATGTTGGCGGCCACCTGTCCCACCAACTCTTTGTCGATGCCCTTGACGATAATACGGGTGGGGGTGGGAACCTCGAAGTCGATGCCCTCAGGGGCCTCGACAAACACCGGGTGGCTGAAGCCCAACGCCAGTTCGAGGCGCTTGGTGGTGGGCGCCGCAGCGCGATAACCCACGCCCTGGATTTCGAGTTCCTTGGTGAATCCACCGGACACGCCCACCACCATGTTGGAAACGAGCGTGCGGGTGAGTCCATGCAGGGCCCGACTCATCCGCTCGTCGTCGGGACGTTCCACCACAAGGGTGTCGCCTGACTCCCGTACGGTGATTGAACCCGGCAGCGTCCGGCTCAACGAGCCCTTGCTGCCCTTGACGGAGATCTGCCGATCGTCCATGGAAATGGTGACGCCCGCTGGGACGGTGATGGGGTTTTTGCCAATACGCGACATCAGCTCACCACACGAAACAGACGATTTCGCCGCCGACGCGCCGTTGGCGAGCCTCGCGGTCGGTGAGCAGACCCTGGCTTGTGGACAGCACGGCCACACCCAGGCCGCCAAGAACGCGCGGCAGTTGATCGGCTTGGCGATAGACGCGCAAGCCCGGTTTGGACACACGCTGGATACCCGAGATTGTACGAGCCCGTTCAGGCGAGTACTTCATCTCGATTTCCAGTGTGGAGCCGGGTTTGCCCTCGTTGTCAAAGACCTTGTAGCTGCTGAGGTATCCCTCACGCAGCAAGATCTTGGCGAGACTCTCTTTTACCTTCGAACCGGGCATACGTACGGTGTCATGCATTGCCGTGTTGGCATTGCGGATACGCGTGAGCATGTCGGCGATGGGATCAGTCATTGTCATGAACGAATCCCTCCTCTCACCAGCTGGCCTTGGTCACGCCGGGCACTTCGCCCGCGTGAACCATCTCTCGCAAACAAATCCGGCAGAGGCCGAATTTCTGGAACACGGCTCGTGACCGCCCACACCGCTGGCAACGGGTGTATGCCCGTACCTTGAATTTCGGCTTCCGCTTGGCCTTTTCGACCAGCGCCTTCTTCGCCATGTCAGTTCTGTCCTTCGCGCTTGAACGGAAAGCCGAAGGCGTCGAGCAACGCTTTACCTTCAGCATTGGAGCGGGCGGTGGAAACGATTGTGATGTCGAACCCTCGCGCCGTGTCGATCTTGTCGTAGTCGATCTCCGGGAAGATCAGCTGGTCGGAAACACCGAACGTGTAGTTGCCACGTCCATCAAAACTTTTGAAAGGCATGCCCCGAAAGTCTCGAATGCGCGGAATGGCCAATGCCACCAAACGATCCAAGAACTCCCACATCCGGTCACCACGCATGGTGACCTTGACGCCAATGGCCTGTCCCTCGCGCAGCTTGAAGTTGGCAATGGAACTGGTGGCCCGATTCACCTGTGGCTTTTGGCCGGTGATCCGGGTGATATCGGCTATCGCACCATCGAGCAGCGAGGGCTGAGCGGTGGCCCTACCGACACCGGAGTTCACCACGATCTTTTGCAGACGGGGGACCTCCATGATGTTGGCCAAGCCGAGCTTCTCTTGCAGCTGGGGGCGAATTGTCTCCAAATAGCGGGCCTTGAGCCTCGGCACGGCCAGCGTGGGATGAACCATCTCCGTGGTGCTCACAGTTGATCTCCCGTGCGCTTGTCGATGCGGACCTTGGTGCCGTCGGCGTTGATGCGGTATCCGATCCGAGTGGGCTTGCCGGACTTGGCGACCGTGACCACATTGGACACCGGCAGCGGCATCTCCTTGGCAATGATGCCGCCTGGCTTGGTGGCTGACGTTGCCTTGGTATGGCGCTTGGCGACATTGACGCCGGCGACCACAACGGTGCCGTCCTTGGGGAAGGCCAACAACACCTCCCCGGTCTTGCCGCGATCTTTGCCGGACAACACCAAGACAGTGTCACCCTTCTTGACTTTCAACCCTGACATCAGATCACCTCCGGGGCGAGCGAGACGATGCGCATGAATTTCTTCTCGCGCAGTTCGCGACC
>JAYVGK010000346.1:0-4686 GCA_043772215.1 Acidimicrobiales bacterium
CCATGACCGTGGCCACCATGACCGTGGCCATCGTGGCCGGCGTGGGTTTCGCGCACCGCCAGCGCCGCACACAGATTGGCCACCGCCGCAACGATCGCCACCACCACCACGATGCCGCCACTCACCGCCGAAGGATGCAGCAACCGACGAACGCCTTCATAGAGGATGAACACGGTGATGGCGAGGATGCTGGCCGCATTGGCCTGGGCGGCCAGGATGGTGGCTCGGTGATAGCCAAACGACCGTTGAGGGGTGGGTCGGCGGCGAGCCCAGCGCACAGCTACCAACGACGCCCCGATGGCGGCCACATCGGTGAGATTGTGACCAGCATCAGCGATCAAACCCAGAGAGCCGGCCATGATGCCGAACACCACCTGAACCACCACGATGACACCGTTGAATCCCAATGCAATCATGAGACGACGCTCTCGGCGCTCACTCAATGACGGGGCCACAGCTCAGACGTTAGGCGGGATCGCCCGTTGCGCTAAACCAGTTCAAATCGGCCGCTACCAGCGGCTCGGAAGATGGCATCGATGATCCGCATGTTCTGCATTGCATCGAGCAAAGCCGCACTGGAAGGCGACTCGGTGCGCACCCGTCGGCTGAACGCTTCGCCTTGCAATGTGTACTGATCATCGGTGGGCAGATGATGTTGCTCGGCATCGAGGCCATCGGTGGATTGGCCATGGTGCACTAGGTACACGGTGGGCGCGTTCTGGGGCTGGTTGAACGGGATGGTGATCTCCAACCGGCCCGTGGTGCCAAACACGTGCACCCGCTGGTGGTACACGCTCTGGGTGGACACCGAGAAGGCGCACACCCGACCGTCGCCGAAATCGAGCAATGCACTGGTGAGTCGATCTGTACCGAACGCAGGATCGGTGTCGGCCACGGCTGCCACCCGCACCGGATCAGCGTCCATGAACCATCGCGCCGCCACGACGGCGTAACAGCCGATGTCGTACAGCGCGCCCCCACCGTTATCCGCCACGTTGCGGATGTTGGCGGGGTCGTCGTTGTGATAGCTGAACGCCACATGCATATGGGTCACCCGTCCCAGCGCACCACTGCGTATCAGCTCCCGAGTCTGGGTCCACTGCGGATGGAACCGCACCATGAACCCCTCGGCCAAATGCACCTTCTCCGAGAGTGGCAACAGCACCTCGAGCTCTGACGCCCGCATGCCCATTGGCTTCTCGCACAGTACGTGCTTGCCCGCCTCGGCGGCCTGCCGCGTCCACTCCACGTGCATGTCGTTGGGGAGCGGGTTGTAGATGACGTCGATGGAGGGGTCGGCAAGGAGCTCTTCGTATGACCCGTAGGCCGTGGCGATGTGGTTTCGTTCGGCGAACGCTTGACTGCGACCGAAGTCGCGAGAGGCCACCGCGCATACGTCGATCAACGGCGATTTGCGCAGGCCGGGGATGAAGGTGTTCTCGGCAAAGGATGAGGTGGAGAGCACTCCCCAGCGAACGGGTTTCATCACCACACTGTCGCATGGGTGCGGGAGTGGCGGGTGACCGGGGCGGGGGGTACGGTCGAAGTTCTTGCAACTGCTCGTCGACCGAAAGTGGGCCTCCATGTCCGGTACACGTCTTCGCCGCCCGGTAACCGCCATTGCCGTGATAGCAGCAGCCATTGCCTTGACCCTCGGTGTGACCACCCCCGCATTGGCCGCAGGATGCAGGGGGTCGGCCTGCAACGCTAAGAGTCCGGTAACCATGGGGTGCGCGGCCGATGCAGTCACGATCAACTCAGTAGTGGACGAGGACCACGCATCGGGCGGCACGTTCGGTCGCCAAGTGGTGCAGCTGCGATATTCACGGCACTGCAATGCCTCGTGGTCACGGGTCACCGCCACCGCCGGAGGTACCGCAGCCGTGACGTCAACCAAGGCGTACATGGGTGGTTACTCCGCCAGCACCAGGCGCACCATCAAACGACCCGGTTCGGTGTACTCCAACATGCGCTCGGGTTCCGCCATCAACTCATGCGGCCGATCGAGCTACAACAAGGGGGCAGTGGTGAAAATCAATTGCGCCACTGCTGGTTGATCTCGGCACGAAACCGGCGGAGTTGGGTTCCGAGGGCCGAGTTTGTAAGGTCAGACTCCGACAAGGGAGCTAGCGATGTTCGATTACGTGATCAAGGGCGGAACGCTCGTCGACGGATCCGGTGGCGCACCGGTGGGAGGCGATGTGGCGGTGCGCGATGGTCGCATCGTGGAGGTCGGCGGTTCCATCACCGGTGCGGCGCGAAAAACCCTCGACGCCGACGGCGCCATCGTCACCCCCGGTTGGGTTGATGTGCACACCCACTACGACGGGCAGGTGTGTTGGGACAGTGCCATGGCGCCGTCCGCCGACAACGGTGTCACCACAGTGGTGATGGGCAACTGCGGAGTGGGGTTTGCACCCGTGCCGCCCGGTCGCCAGCAGGACCTCATCGAGCTCATGGAGGGCGTGGAAGACATCCCCGGCTCGGCGCTCCACGAGGGCATGGACTGGGGTGCGTGGGAGACGTTTCCGCAGTACCTGGACTACATCGCCAATCGTGAATATGCACTCGACATCGGCACCCAAATCCCGCATGGTTCGGTGCGATTTTACGCCATGGGTGAACGGGGCAAGCAGAATGAAGATGCCACCGCCGAGGATCTCCGCGTCATGGCGCAGATTGTGGAAGAAGCAATCACTGCCGGCGCACTCGGGTTCAGTACATCGCGCACCGTGGGCCACCGCTCGCTGTGGGGCTCTCCGGTGCCCGGCACCTTCGCCGCCGATGAAGAACTGCTGGCCATCGCCGAGGCCATGAAACGTACCGGTAAGGGCGTTTTCGAGATGATTCCGGCGGGCACGGTGGGCAAGCTGGACAGTCTCGGCGGCGAGAAGACCACCCAGGAGCAAGAGCATGATCTCATGCGCCGTTTCTCGATGGTCAGTGGTCGCCCGGTGACGTTCACCCTGGTGCAATCTCCGGACTACGACCCCAATCTGTGGCGCCAGATTCTGCAACGCACCGCAGTCGCAAATGAAGGCGGGGCCCGGCTACATCCACAGGTTGCATCACGACCTATTGGGTTCCTCACCGGCCTCAGCGCCTATCACGCGTTCATGCGCAAACCCACATATCTGGAGAAGCTGGCGCATTTGCCCGTGGCCGAGCGGGCCAAGGCCATGCGGCTTCCGGAGATCAAGGCGGCACTGCTCAGCGAGCCCAGCATCCGCCCCGACGCCCCTGGTTCCATGGAGAACGTGTACGGACTGTTTGGTCGTTCGGCGGCGGTGATGTTCCCCCTCAACGACCCGGTGGATTACGAGCCGCTGCGGTCGGCCACGCTCGGTGCCCAGGCGGCAGCGTCGGGACGTGAGCCCCTCGATGAGCTCTACGAGTTCCTGATCGAAGCTGATGGCACCCGGTTCGCGTCGCTCAGTACCGCAGATTGCTACGCGCGCATGGAGGTGCTGAGAGAGATGCTGCTGGACCCAAATACCGTTACCGGTCTCAGTGATGCTGGCGCCCATGTGACGCTCATCTGTGATGGCACCATGCCCACCACCCAACTCACGCATTGGACCAGGGATCGCCACCGTGGTGAGCAGATTCCGCTGGAGTTCGTGGTGGCCAAACAGACGGCGCGCAATGCCGCCCTCTACGGATTGACAGACAGGGGCACCCTCGCAGTTGGTATGCGCGCTGACATCAATGTCATCGACCATGCCGGGTTGAAAGTGTCGCCCCCTGTGGCCCATCACGATCTGCCCGCCGGCGGAACCCGCCTCATTCAGCCTGTGAAGGGGTACTTAGCCACCATGTGCAATGGGGTGGTCACCCGCCTCCACGACAGTGACACGGGCGCACGTCCCGGGCGCCTGGTCCGTAGCTGACCACTAGTGGTTGGCGCAGTTATTTCAGAGTGTGGCGTCGCCAGTAGATTGAAAGCCATGACGTTTCTTCTTGGTCACGTCGATGATCAGCGGTTGGCCGAGATGGCTGCGGATGCGCACTCGCTGTCGCTGACCTATGAACTCATCGGCTCCACCAAGGTTGTGCCCGGTGACTTGGCGGGCTATCGACTCGATCGCTACAGCATCGAACTGGGGTCAGCTCCGGATGTGTTCGACCGGGCTTGCCACGCATTGCGGCGGTGGGAGGCCCATGTTGGTGCAGGGGCCCGGGTGGCGCCGGCTGATGCACCGCTGCAGGTAGGCCAGAGTGTGGTGGTGGCGTTGGCGTTGGTGGGCATCACGGCGATTGCGCCGTGTCGCATTGTGTGGGTGGACGATGAGGTGGATCGCTACGGATTTGGATACGGCACCCTGTCGGGACATCCCGAGCAGGGCGAGGAGTCGTTCGTGATTGCTCGGATTGGCGGCGCTGTGCGGTTCGAGATCACTGCATTCTCCCGCCCCGCTGCGCTACTGGCCAAGCTCGGCCAACCAGTGGCTCGACGTATCCAGACCCGTATCACCAACCGATACCTCAAGGGATTGAAGGCCGCCGTCGACCGTTAGGTATTGGGGGCGCATACTTTCGTAGCGTTGGCGATGAATGGACAGCACCCCATCCGGCGTTCTCGTTGCCCGCCTGATCTGCCCCTCTGTCACAGTGTATTCACTCGCTTCCCCGCGCCCGCAACCAAACCGCGTCTGCGGAGGCCGCCATGCTCCACGTCCAATCCAC
>JAYVGK010000347.1:0-7795 GCA_043772215.1 Acidimicrobiales bacterium
CGTGGCGCCGATGAAGGTCTTGACCTTGGTGCGCGCACCTTCGTATGCGTCCGTAGCTTCTACTGCCAGTGTGTACGCGCTGCGGTTGATGGGCGCATACGAATGCTCCATGAAGCAGCTCATTGCATCGATGACCGCCCGTGGCTTTTGGGTGGAGTTAGCTGAGTCCAGGTACACCATGCGCTTGCCGTTGATCATGCGCTCGAAGATGGGGAAGTCTTGGCGGATCTTGGCAGCGTTGAAGCTCGTAAGGTCGATACTCATCTGAATGCCTCGTATCCGTGGGATTCCAACTGCTTTGCCAGTTCTGGACCACCTGATGCCACGATGGCCCCATCGATGAGGATATGGATGTAATCGGGGGTGAGATAGTCGAGCAGGCGTTGGTAGTGCGTGATGACCAGAACTCCCAATTGGGGACGGTCGCGACGAACCTCCTGCACCCCCTTGGCCACTACCCGCAATGCGTCGATGTCCAAACCGGAATCGGTTTCATCGAGGATGGCAAAGTCCGGTTCCAGAATGGCCATCTGCAGGATCTCGTTGCGCTTTTTCTCGCCGCCGGAGAATCCCTCGTTGAGGTACCGGTCAGCAAACGCCGGGTCCATTTCCAGCCGGGCCATCCACTCCCGGATGGACAGACGCAATTCCAGGGTGGACAACTCCAAGCCCTTGCGGGCCGATAGGGCCTGGCGCAAGAAGTTGATGACGGTGACCCCGGGGATCTCCTCGGGGTACTGGAAGGCCAGGAACATGCCGGACTTGGCTCGGGCGTCGGTGGCCCAGTGCGTGATGTCGTCGCCACGGAAGCGCACCGTGCCAGAGTCCACGGAATATGCCTCGTTGCCCAAGAGGGCATTGGCCAGCGTCGATTTGCCCGAGCCGTTGGGACCCATGATGGCGTGTACCTCGCCTGTACCCACCTCGAGGTTGAGGCCTTTGACGATGGGATTGTCGGCCACGGACACGTGCAGGTCTTGGATCTGGAACAGCGGTGTGATGCTCACGGCCTGAAGTGTACTTTCCACTACAGCCGTAGTGGAAAGTTCTTTGCGACCTTTTGTGGGTAGGTTCTGGTGGTGCCACTGACCAGGGCCAGCGACGACTGGGATGGCGTGCACTCATCCCGCCTGGGCCGTGCGGTGGACGGATTCATTGCCGTGGTGGTGGTCTACGGGGCGTTCGTGACCGTGTCGAGGCTGCTGGGATGGGTGGTGCATCCCGTGGTGGTTTGGTTGCAGGCGGCGTTGCCGGTGTCGTTGCTACCCGTATGGCTGGTTTTGCCCGTGGCTGGTGTCCGGCGATTGCCGGTGCGGGCGGTGGCGGCACTCATACTGTGCGTGTTCCATGTGTTTGCGTTGTACCCGGCGATGGGGAGTCGCCGCCTGCCAGGGTGGGTGGCGTCAGCCCCCACGATGACGGTGGTAGCGGCTAATGTGTCCAGGCTGAACCGCAACCCCGGACTGGCTGCCGCATTGCAGGCCGCCAACGGCGATGTATACGTGTTCGTGGAACTGAGCGCCATGGTGCGGACCGATCTGGTGGCCCGAGGTCTGTTTGCCACCTCGCCTTATATGGCGGAGTCGGGATTCGCCGGAGCCGACCATGTCCTCATCGCCTCCAAATACCCCCTGGCTGACGTGATGGCCGAAACCATCGGCGAGGTCCCTGTGGTGAGCGCAACCGTGATCAAAGACGGTCGGTCCGTCCGGGTGATTGCGGCCCATCCGGCTGCACCTTCATCCTCGGTACGGCTCACTGCGTTCCGAGGATGGATGCGGTGGGCTCGGGAGCAGGCACGGGTCACCAAAGGTCCACTCATCATGGCGGGCGATTTCAATTCATCGCGCTTCGTACCTGCCATGGGGGAGTTGATGGCGGCCGGAATGACCGATGCGCATGAGTCCCGAGGCCGGGGTCTCACCACTTCTTGGCCGGTGGGGGGCTCATTCCCCTGGCCGTTTCTGCGACTCGACCACATCCTGGTACGAGGGCCGGTAGTCGCTCGATCGGTGCGCGACCTCACCGTGCCCGGAAGCGACCATCTGGGGATAGTTGCAGTGGTGGCTCTGCGATAGACGCACCGGCGCGAGGATTTGGGGCAATGTCCACTGACCTGACCACTGACCTGAATGCGCTCACCCACCTCGAAGCTGCCGTGTGGGACCTTGGGCCCTTCCTTCCTGAGGGATCCACCGATGCCCGCTCCGGACTCCTTTCACTGTTGGGCGAGGCCGATGCGTTGTGTCTCCCGATTGAGGCCCGGCGAGGGTCCATCGGCGGTATCGATGCGCCAGCACTGGCGGAACTCCTGGGTCTTGTGGCGCAAGTGGGCGATCGCCTGGGCCGAGCCAGCAGCTATGTGGAACTCGACCATTCAACCAACACCGGTGATGAGGCCCGGGGGGCGCTGGTGGCGTTGGTACAGGAGCGGGCCACGGCCATCGGTAACCGCATTTTGTTCGTTGATCTGGAGTGGGCGGCGTTGGCGGACTCACGGGCCCGCGAGTTGCTGGCCAGCACAGAATTGCAGTTCTGCGCCCACCATCTCGAATCAGCGAGGGCTGCTCGCCCCTATCTGCTCAGCGAGCCCGAGGAGCGCATCTTGGCCGAAAAGCAGGTGAGCTCCTCCTCGGCGTGGGCCCGCCTCTATGACGAGACACTCGGTGTGCTCACGGTGGACCTGGGTGCCGGACCGGTGCCGTTCGAGCTGGGTTTCACCCAACTGCAGTCGGCTGACCGCGACGCCCGCAAGCGGGCCGCGGATGCCATAACCACGGCTCTGGAACCGGGGCTACGGACGCGTACCTTCATCTACAATACCTTACTGAGTGATAAGTACACTGACGATCGTCTGCGACGCTATCCGAGCTGGATCAGCAGTAGGAATTTGCAGAACGAAGCGTCTGATGAAGCTGTCCGTGCGCTTATCGAAGCGGTCACCAACAGATTCGACATCGCCCGCCATTGGTACGCCACCAAAGCCAAGTTGCTGGGGGTTCCCCGCTTGGCCGACTACGACCGCAACGCCGATTTGGGCATTGCATCGTCGCCCGACACCATTGCTTGGAGCGATGCGGTGGACACGGTGCTCGACTCCTTCGCCTCGTTCTCCGGACGTTTGGCAGACGAAGCGAGAGCGTTTTTCACAGGCCACCGGGTGCATGCGCCGCTCACCGCCGCCAAACGAGGGGGCGCCTACTGCTCGCCCAATGTGCCGTCATTGCCTCCGTACGTGTTCGTCAACTATGCGGGCACTCGCAACGATGTGTTGACGCTGGCTCACGAGCTTGGGCACGGGGTACATTTCGCACTGTCTCGGCCGCAGGGCATCTTCCATCATCAGGTGCCATTGACGGTGGCCGAGACTGCATCGGTGTTTGCCGAAGAGGTCACGTTCGGACGTTTATTGTCGGGCGTCACCGCCCCCGCCGATCGACTGTCGCTGTTGGCTGATCATGTGGAGGGTCACATCGCCACCGTGTTCCGGCAAGTGGCCATGTGGCGATTCGAGGACTCGGCTCACACTGCTCGGCGGACCACGGGTGAGATCAGCACCGAGGCCATGGCCGACATGTGGCAGTCCACGCAGGAGCACCTGATGGGTGACACGGTGCAGATCACCCCCGGGTATCGGTCGTGGTGGAGCTACATCCCCCATTTCATTCATGTGCCGGGGTACGTCTACGCCTATGCATTTGGTCAATTGCTGGCGTTGTCCGTGTATCAAAAAGCGCAAGACCAGGGGGAAGGTTTTGCCAGCCGGTATGAGCACCTGCTGGCCCTCGGTGGGTCAGTGTCCCCCGAAGAATTGGCGGCCACGGTGGGCTGCGATCTGCGTGATCCATCGTTTTGGGACGCAGGACTGGACTTGGTGGCAGCAGCCGTGGAGGAGGCGGTGGTAGCCGCCAATAGTTATCTGGCGGCCTCGGCCACTTCTACGACCTGACGTTTTTCAATGCGATTTCCAACCGTCGGCTCAGACTCCTGCTGTGGCTGGCTCATCGCCCGAGCATCACGCAATGCCGCTCCGGCGATGCCACAACAAAGCCCGGCGATCGCGCGATACGGATCGCTACCGAATGGGGCACGGTGGCTTGGGCGTGGCCGAGTTGGAACAGTTTCGGGCCACCATCGCCCCTCATCAGTTGTCGGCCATGATCAGTGCAAAATCGGGCACCGATGTGGCGGCCATCCGACAGGTGTTCGTGACCCCAACAGGCTGAAACGTCCGGTCAAACCGGTTACGGGGTCAATTTAGACGAGGGTCCGGGGGAAACAAGGCCACCTTGGCCAGTTCGGCCCGTTGGCGACGCAGGACATTGGCCCACAGATTGGTTGGGTCGACGCTGAACGCGTCGCCGGGTTCAGCGTTCACCACGTACCACCCGTCGCCCGCCAACTCCGACTCCAACTGCAACGCTCCCCAACCTGCGTATCCGGCGAACACCCGGACTTGGTCAACGCCATCGAATGCGTCCATGCCCATCTCGAGATCCACCGTACCGATCTCGTCGAACAACCATGCCCATACCGGTCGGTCGTCGCCGACCCGGGCGGTTCGGGCCAGGGCGATGATTGCCTGGGTTTCCACTGGGCCACCACGGAACACATTCGTAGGTGCGCATATGGCTTCTCCCCAAGACGGCACCACCTCGCTACAGGCCAATGCCGTGGGTTGGTTCAACACGAGGCCCAGCGCCCCGTCGGCATTATGGGCCAACATCAACACCACACTGCGTTCGAAGTTGGGGTCGCCGAGCTGAGGCGGGCTGATGAGGAGTCGGCCAATAAGCGATACACGGGCGGATGGATCACTCACCCTCAGATCATCGCTCATGTGGTTTGGTCATGTGTCTCGCAGGGATTCCTTCCAGCTTCGAAACCGGGTGTGAGTGAAATTGTCCGGCCCCACTCCGTGGCCCACCCCTTCGGCGTCGAGTTCAAAGGTGACCATCCGACCCAGATCGTTGGCATCGACGGCTGCGTATCGCGCAGTTGCTCCGACCGCTGGCCCAGCCCGCCACAACAGCCATCGACCGATGCGTCGTTTGTAAGCCACTACCTCATAACCCAGGTCGGCGCCCAGGTCACGGAGTTCGTTCGGGGCCTCCACCCACAGCGACGCGGGCAGGCGGCGGTCCCGTTGCGGGAGCGGTGGGAGGTCGGCCGTATGAAAGGCCTCGGTCACCAAGGGCCGCTCATCGGCGGGGAGTGCCCGAGCCACCCCGATTCCGGTCGCTGTCACCTGGGGGCTGTGCTCCTCTGCTGTGCTTTGGTGCTCGCCGGGCCTCACGACTCCCTCCTGTCGCACTCGGTCGCTGCAATCGCTTGCAGCGAAGCTGTCCGACTCTCAGGGTGATCGCTGGTATCCCGATTACTGATGCCCATTGTCACATACCCTCTTTCAAATCTCTTGACCGGTCGGTACAGTACTCGGCGGCACTGAAAGTTGGTTTTCAGTGTCGCGAAATTCCCGCCATTAACGTGGTGACACCCGCAGTAGCAGGTCAGCTTTGTAGTGCGACGGCATGTGCTCCAGAGGGAGAGTTGTCAGTCCAGTGAGCCATGGTTCGCCGGTCGGTCAATCACAACATGTCGGCGTGGCATCAACCCACGAGCCACAGCCGGAGGACATTCAATGCTTACAATGATTCAAGACCGCTGGAACGAACATCATTGGCGTATCAACGCCATGTGCCGTGATCTCGACCCGGATCTCTTTTTCCCGATTGGTGTCACCGGAGGCGCCGTCGACCAGATCGATGCAGCCAAGGAGTTCTGCGACATTTGCCCGTCGCAGAACCAATGTTTGGAGTTCGCCGTCACCACCAACCAAGAATATGGCGTGTGGGGTGGCACCACCGAAGACGAACGTCGCGTATTGCGCCGCCAGTGGCGTGCTCAAAATCGGCGCCCGGCCAAAGCCCAACGGCGCAGCGACGCCATCACCGCCACAGCTCAATCCGAATTGGTCGGTACCCCCGTTGCCATGCCGGTGACCCGGGCCAGTTAGAGGCCAAAGCCCAGTTTCGGTGTAGCGGGCCCTGTCACCAGCCTCGGTCCACCCATTCCTGTAGGTGCGGGCGTTCCGCCGCCACGGTGGTGTCCACCCCGTGTCCAGGGAGCACCAGCGTGTCCGCCGCCAGGGTGAACAGGCGGCGATCAATCGACTCGATGATCGACGAGAAACTGCTCCCTTCGAACTTGGTGGCCCCCGGGCCACCGGGAAACAAGGTGTCGCCACTCAGTAGTACCGGTGAACCTTCGATGAGGAAACACATGGACCCTGGGGTGTGGCCGGGGGTTGCGATGGTGTGGATGCGCAGGCGACCCACCTCCAGTATCGACTCATCCTCCAAAATCTGGTCGTAGCTGGGAAGCATGGCCGCATCTGCGGCAGTCACGGCCACGGAGTATCCGGCATCGCGCAATTGCGGCACGGCCTGGATGTGATCCCAATGCCCGTGGGTCTCCACCACACTGCGGACCTGGAGCAATGTGCACAACTCCAGCAGTCGATCGTGTTCATTAGCTGCGTCTACCAGCACCGCGTCGCCCGTTGCTCGACATCGAAGCACAAACACGTTGTTGTCGTAGGAGCCCACCACCACTTTGTGGATGGACACCTGCGTATCTTCCCAGTGCAATGTGCTGGCAATGGTGTCTGACATGTCAATGACCTCCATGAGTGAACGCAGGCGCTGGTGGCGCAACGTGAAGCGGAGCGTGGTCGAGGTAGGGCAGGACGTGACGGGCGAACAGGTCGCACTCGTCCACATGGGGGTAACCGCTGAGGATGAAGGCGTCCATGCCCAGTGCTTCATAGGCGCGCAATTTGGCCAACACCTGATCCGGGTCACCCACGATGGCTGCACCGCAACCCGAGCGGGCCCGCCCGATACCGGTCCACAGGTTGTCTTCCGCGTACCCGTCGTGGTTCACCGCACTGTGGCGTAGCTCGGCCTGTCGGCGTACTCCAACGGATTGTGAGTCCAAGCTCTTGGCCCGGATGGAGTCACCAACATCGGCATCAAGTTTGGACATCAGGCGCTCAGCCGCTGCGCGCGCCTGAGTTTCGGTGTCGCGCACGATCACGTGCACCCGATATCCGAAGCGCAAGGTTCGTTGGTGAGCAACTGCTCGGGCCCGCATGTCCGCCATGAGGGCAGCAATTTGTTCCATGGTGTCTGGCCACATGAGAAACACGTCGGCGTCTGCCGCCGCACATTGGCGGGCGTCCTCGGACAGACCACCGAAATAGAACGGTGGACAGGTGCCGCTGACGGTGCGCACCGTCGGTGCGCTCATCTCTAGCTGGAAGAATTTGCCGTGGAAATCCAGCGTTTCACCATTGAGCAACTGCCTCAGGATCTGCATGACTTCGGTGCTGCGCCGGTACCGTGGTCCGCTCGCCATGGGTGCTCCCGGAATATCGCTGGAAATGATGTTGATGGTGAGTCTGCCCTGCGCCATCTGATCAATGGTGGCCAATTGTCTGGCCAACTGGGGCGGCCACAGCTCAGCGGCGCGCACTGCCAATAGCAGGTTGATCCGAGTGGTGTGGGTGGCGATGGTGGCGGCGAAAGCAGTGGCATCGATCCCCAGCTCATATCCCGATGGCAGCAACACGTTGTCGAAGCCATTGCGCTCGGCGTGATCCACGATGTTGCGGCAGTGGTTCCACGAGCTACGTAGGTGTGGCTGAGCCAAACCGAGGAACTCATAGTCGTCGTCACACAACGCAGCGAACCAACTGACTTCTGTCACGGCAAGAGGCGGCCGGTGGCGGCAA
>JAYVGK010000348.1:0-6458 GCA_043772215.1 Acidimicrobiales bacterium
GCTCAAGTCGATGGGAAAGCGTCCCGTCTAGACCCCCACCGGCGGCAGGTAGGCACACGAATATCCGCTTTTCGTGGTTCCGGATGGGTGTCGGTGCCCAATGTCATACTGAGAGTGGCATCGAATGCGCCGAGGTGCTGCGCTTGACTTTCCGACCTCGAGGAGTTCATTCAACTGCGCTCGTCTCGCAATGCGCTGCGGCGGACCTTGCCAGCGTCGTCGCGTACGGCAAAGTCCACGAACTCGAAGGTGCGCGGCACCTTGTAGCGCACCAATCGCTCACCGAGAAAGCTCCGCAATTCATCAACATCCACCGGCACGTCAGTCTGAACAACGGCATGCACAGCCTTGCCGAGATCTTCATCAGGAAGACCAATCACCGCACAGCTCACCACCCCAGGATGCTCGAGTAATGCGCTCTCGGTTTCTGCCGGATAGATGTTGGCGCCACCGGACAAGATCATGTCGCCCTTACGGTCGCCGAGGAACAAGTAACCGTCAACATCGAACCAGCCCATGTCGCCCAGGCTTTCCCATCCGTCGTCAATGCGATGAGCCTCTGCGCCCAGGTATTGATATGACGGCGTAGCTCGCGTGGACCGCATGAACACCTCACCTTCTTCACCTGCACTCCGCTCTTCATGGGTCAGCGGATCCAGCACTTTCATCTGCCCACTTACCACTTTGCCAACACTGCCACGGTGTGCCACCCACTCGTCACCGCGGATGATGGTCACCGCCTGCGCCTCAGTGCCGGCATACAACTCGTAGACGTGATCGGCTCCAACCCAGTTGATCCACGCCTGTTTCAACCACTCCGGACACGGGGCCGCCATGTGCCAAACCTGCTCCAGGCTGGAGAGGTCATAGCCATCGCGTACCTCTTGGGGCAAGCGATACATGCGGCTCATCATGGTGGGCACCAACAACATCGCAGCAGGCCGATGCTGATGGATGGCGCGCAGTGTGGCCTCAGGGTCGAATCGTTCCAGTAGCACCAGGTGATGACCCTGCATCAAGGCCCGCGAACTGAAGGCGAACGGGGCATTGTGATAGAGCGGACCAGGAGTAACGATGCATTGACCGCCGCTGGCGGCGAGGCCAAACGTGGGTGACGTGTTCTCATCGAACACGCCGGCGTCACCGGACAAAATGAGCTTTGGCCGCCCGGTGGACCCGCCACTGGTGGGTGCCTTCCAAGTAGGAGACACAAGGTCATTGAGCTGGGTATCGGACAGCAGTGGATCCGGGGTGAACCCAGCGGGGATCACCTGGCGGGTGGGGTGCGATGCCGGGTCGGCGCCCACCACCAGGACCGAATTGGCCAGTTCCACAATGGCCTGACGTTCACGATCGGGCAATCGGTGACTGACTGGCTGGGGCACTGCTCCCAACTTCCATACCGCAAAGGCCGATGCCATGAACTCCACACTGTTCGGCAGCGCAATGGTCACCAGTGACCCCTGAGTGACCCCGAGCGTTTCGTAGGCGCGAGCCAGTCGATTGGTGGTGCGCTCGAATTCGGCGAACGTCACCGAATCATCACCGCACGTGACTGCTAGTTCGTGAGGGTGACGCTGTGCGGCGGCGGACAACAGGCGGCTGATCGAAAGGACACTCATCAACGCAGGACCCTACCGAGCGAACGGTCACCGCCGACAACCGGCCACACCATCACCCAACGCCACCACACCACCCAATCGGTAGCAAAAGTTGGCACCCCAGACGAAATTCTGCGACGAGTTCGGGGTTGCCGCGACCAGTTCGAGGGTCGGCGGGTTGGGAAGCCTGACTACAGCGAGCGGGGTAAGAACTGACCGGTGTTGGCGGTGATGCCCCCGTCCACAGGGATGGCCGTGCCGGTGATGAAGCTGGCATCGGCCGACGCCAAAAAACTGATGAGCGCAGCAATTTCTGCGGGTTGACCCCAACGTTGCAACGCAATGCGCTGGCGCAACTGTTCGTAGGCCATCGGGTGCTCCTTGATACGACTGGTCATCCCCGTTTCCGTGGGGCCGGGGCATACTGCATTGACCCGAATACCGTCAGCCCCCAGATCGAGCGCCACCGATCGCACCAGATTCACCACCGCCCCCTTCGACGTGTTGTACGGCCACCGACCGGCATCCCCACCCAACCCCGACGTGGAGGCAGTGACCACAATGGACCCTCCGCCCACCGCCTTCATGGCCGGCACCGCAGCGCGCATGCCGAGCACCACGGCCTTGACATTGACATCGAATACTCGGTCCAACTCGTTCATGGGAAGGGTCATGAGATCACCACCGGTGGCGATGCCGGCATTGAGGACGACGGCATCCAAGCGGCCGAACTGTTCCACCGCCAACGCCACGGCCGCATCATTGACCGCCGCATCGGTGACGTCTCCCGTTAGCGTGGCCACGCCATCAAGGCCGCAGCACCACTCCAGGGCCTCGGCCGCCTGGTCCACGGCCACCACTGATCCACCTTCGGCCCTGATGCGTTCCACCGCCGCTCGGCCAATACCCGACGCCGCGCCGGTGATCACCACTGCCCTACCGTCGTGTGCGCCCATCACCGCAACCTAGTGGTACGCACACAGATCGAACACATTGCCCTCCACATCGGCCATCGTGGCGATGGCCCCGTAGTCCTCATGGCGAAGGGGGCGAAGCGGGCTGGCTCCCAGTTGGAATAGTCGCGCCACTTCGGTATCGAACTCATGCGGTTCGCACACCAGATCCAAGTGCAACCGTGGCTTGTCCGTTCCATCCCAGCGAGGCGACGCAGCCCCCATCTCGGCGATGCGCTGGACACCGATCCGCCGCCTGCCGGTGGCGTCGGCCAACACAATCCATCGTCCAGCGTCCTCGCTCTGGACCTGAACCAGCGACAGTGCAGAGGCCCAGAATCGAGCCATCCGCTCGCTGTCCATCGCATCGATGGTGACCAGATCAAACGTGCTCGGCATGGCCACACCATATGGCGAACTGGCCCCAGCTCACCCGCACCGATAAGTTGACTATCAACCTAGGGGGACCATCATGAAGTTCGGCATCTTCTACGAACTGCAACTACCCAAGCCGTGGTTGCCAGGCGACGAGTACGAACTGTTGCAGCACGCCCTCGATCAGGTGGAACGAGCTGATCAACTCGGCTTCGATTACGCCTGGGAAGTGGAACACCACTTTTTGGAGGAGTACTCGCACTCGTCTGCGCCCGAAGTGTTCTTGGCCGCTGCGTCGCAGCGCACCAAGCGCATTCGATTGGGTCATGGCATTGTGCAGCTCACCACCAATCATCCGGCGCGTGTGGCGGAGCGGATCAGCACCCTCGATCTCATCAGTCATGGTCGAGTGGAGTTCGGCATGGGTGAGGGTTCCAGCGTAACGGAATTGCATCCGTTCGACCGACGCTTCCGAGACAAGCGTGCCATCTGGGAAGACGCCGTTCGATGCGTGATGCCCATGTTCACCGAAGAGGGATGGGAGTACCACGGTGAGTACTTCGACTTCCCGCTTCGCAATGTGGTGCCCAAGCCGTATCAGACACCGCACCCACCGTTGTGGGTGGCCTGCTCGCAACTCGACACCATTGAGATGGCTGGCCGTCGAGGCATCGGTGCGTTGGGCTTTCAGTTTGTTTCGGCTGAGGCCGCCAAGGCGTGGGTCAACGCCTATTACAACTCGTTCGTGAAACGCTTCGATCCGCTGGGCCCGTACCAGCCCAATCCCAACATTGCGGTGGTGTCCCAGTTCATGTGCGCGCCTACGGATGAACAGGCCCGTGAACAAGCCGATGGCAGCTCCTTCTTCCAGTTCGCACTGCGGTTCTACAACACCAACGGCCCCGTGGAGCCTGGCACCCTCAGCCTGTGGGACGAGTATCAGAAGTGGAAACTCACGCCATCAGGACAAAGTGCGCAACACAGCGGTCTCATCGGATCGCCGGCCACCATCCGACGCAAGCTGCAGCACTTCGCCGAATCCAATGTGGACCAGATCATCCTGCTCAATCAGGCGGGCAAGAACCGCCATGAAGACATCATGAGTTCGTTGGAATTGTTTGCCGCCGAGGTGATGCCAGAGTTCCATGCCCAAGAGCCCGAACATGCTGCTTGGAAGGCCGACGTGCTGGCCGGGCGAATTGAGTTGGAAGACATCGACACCACCCCGCATCAACTGGTGTCCAACCAAACACCCAAGTCCAAAGTTTCAGTCAGCAGCTCCGCCTCGAGCTCGTAGCGATACTCCCCACCCGCAACGCAATTCTGCGACGGCTACGAATTGTTGAGCATGTTGCGGACCTCCGGGAAATGACATGCCACCGAATGGCCCCCACCCGGATCCACCAACGGCGGTATGATCTGCGCGCATATGTTCTGGGCCTTCCAGCAGCGGGTGCGAAAGGAGCAGCCCGATGGCGGATCGGCGGGGTCCGGTGGGTCGCCCTGCAACACAATGCGTACCCGGCTGCGCTCCACCACCGGGTCTGGCACGGGGGCCGCCGACAGCAACGCCTGCGTATACGGATGAGACGACTGCTCGTAGATCTGCTCGTTGGTACCGATTTCAACAATACGCCCCAGATACATCACCGCCACTCGGTCACTGAGATGACGTACCACGGACAGGTCGTGGGCGATGAACAGATAGGCCAGTCCCAGCTCGGAGCGCAGCCGCTCCAACAGTCGGATGATCTCGGCTTGGATGCTCACATCCAAGGCCGACACCGGTTCATCGAGTACCACCAAGTCCGGGTTCAGCGCAATGGCCCGAGCGATGCCGATGCGCTGGCGTTGTCCCCCTGAAAACTCGTGTGGATAGCGTTCCAACGCATCGGCAGGTAGTTGCACCAGGTCGAGCAGTTCACTGGCGCGCGCCTCAGCCAGTGCCACGGGGATGTCACGGATGATGAGCGGCTCGCTGATGATGTCACCCGCCGTCATACGCGGATTCAGCGAAGCCTGCGGGTCCTGAAACACCATCTGGAACCGGCGTCGGCTTACTCGTAAGTCCGCTGATGATTGGGCAATGATGTCAGTACCATCAAACACCACCGACCCGCTGGTGGGCTCTTGGATACGCAGAATACAGCGGGCCGTGGTGCTTTTGCCGCAGCCTGACTCACCCACCAAACTCAAGGTCTCGCGTCGGTCCAGCGTGAACGACACACCGTCCACTGCCTTCACGCTGCCCAACGAGCGCCGAAACCCACGCCCGCGCAACGCGAATTCCTTCTTCAGATCCACTACTGACAGCAACGGTGCATTCATGGCGTCACCCCCATCTCCACTGGAGTCGCGCGGGCGGGCAGCGGCGACAGATGGCAGGCTGCCTCCGTGGTGGCGATGGAACGCAGTAGCGGTTCTTCCTCACGACAGCGTTGCACCACGAACGGGCAACGAGGAGCAAATGAGCACCCCACGAACTCGTCGCGCATGGACGGAGACATACCCCCGATGGGTACAAGATCGGCTTCGCGACGATCTAACCGGGGTAGGCAATCCAAGAGACCTCGGGTGTATGGGTGCTCAGAACGCTTGAACAGTTCATCCACCGGACCTCGTTCCACTACCTTGCCGGCGTACATCACATGCACGGTGTCGGCCAAGCCCGCCACCACTCCCAGGTCATGAGTGATGAGCACCATGGACACACCCTGTTCGGCCCGCAATCGAGCCAGAACCTGAAGGATCTGAGCCTGGATGGTGACATCGAGCGCAGTGGTTGGCTCATCGGCGATGATGAGTTGGGGGTTGTTGGCCATGGCCATGGCGATCATCACCCGTTGGCGCATGCCCCCGGACATCTCATGCGGATAGGAGCGCACCCTCATCTTGGCATTAGGAATGGAAACCATTTCCAATAGTTCAACGGCCTTGGCCTCGGCTTGTTTTGGGCTCACCTTCTGATGGGTGATCACCGCCTCTGCCAATTGCCGCCCCACCCGCAGTACCGGGTTCAATGAGGTCATGGGATCCTGGAAGATCATGCCCAGGCGACCGCCACGCATCTTGCGCAGTATCGCGCCGGGTGCCCCCAGGATCTCCTGACCATCCACCTTGACGCTGCCAGTGACGGACGCATTGGGACTGAGCAGCCCCAACACGGCCAGCATGGCTGCACTCTTGCCGGAACCGGACTCCCCCACCACGGCCGCTACCTCGCCACGGGCCACCCGCAGGTCTAGTCCTCGCACTGCATGTACTTCCCCGTGGGGCACCGTGAAACGAACATGGAGCTGCGATAGTTCCAGTACTGGTACATCGTTGCCTAGTCCACCGTCGCCCGGTGTAACTGTGCGAGGCGCGAACATCAAGTGGCTTTCACATCGAGCGCATCACGAAGCCCGTCACCAAGGAAATTGAAGGCCAAGCCCACCGTGAGGATGGCCAAACCGGGGGCCACTGCCACCCACCATTGATAAAAGAACCGGGCCCCTTCAGTGATCATGGCGCCCCATTCGGGCGACGG
>JAYVGK010000349.1:0-1585 GCA_043772215.1 Acidimicrobiales bacterium
CTCGAGATCCTTATCGGGCAGAACTGTGTATTGCTGCGTGATGGAGTGGAGGTGAAGCTGTCCAAACGGACAGGCGACATCATCGAACTGGACGAGATCATTGACGAAGTGGGCCCCGACGCCGCCAAACTCACGTTCTTGCTGCAGTCCATCGATACACGTCAGAAGGTGGACCTGGCAGTGGTGGCCAGCACGTCCATGGACAACCCCGTCTTCTATGTGCAATACGCCCATGCTCGCGTCCACGGAATCATGCGCAAGGCGATGGAACGCAACATCGATCGTTTGGAGGTGGTGGCGGTAAACCTCACGTTGCTCAATCATGAACGGGAGCTGGAACTGGCCCGTCTGCTCGATGACCTGGCGAGTGTGCTCACCATGGCCAGCGTCGAACGAGCGCCGCACAAGGTCACCACGTGGCTACGTGAACTGGCTAGTGCCGTTCAAGGGTTTTATCACGACTGTCCAATTTTGCGCGAGGACGTTCCTTTTGAGTTGTGCCAAGCGCGCTTATGGTTAGTGGAGGCAGCGCGAATCGGCCTTGTCATCGGGCTGGATTTGCTTGGGGTGGGTGCACCAGAGCGCATGGCCGACCTCACCGATGGACTCACCGATCCACTCACCGATGAACTCACCAGTCAGGAAGCGAACTGATCATGGCCGCCCCCATCGCCGACCATCTCCTGCCGAGTACGGCCAGCTTCACCGAGGAAGGACGTTTGCTGGTGGGCGGACGCGACCTGGTGGAGTTGGCCGACGAATTCGGCACACCACTGTTCGTATACGACGAATTCCATCTGCGTCAGCGTTGCCAGAGTGCGGTATACGCCTTTGGTGACGGCGTGGCCTACGCCACCAAGGCGTTTCTGTGCGGGGCCATGGCCAAACTGGCTCATGACGAGGGTATGCATCTCGATGTGGCTTCCGCCGGAGAAGCCTTTGTAGCTATGCGCGCCGGGGTGCCACCGGAGAAATTGGTCATGCATGGCAACAACAAGTCCACACAGGAACTCTCCTATGCGCTGGAACGTGGCATCGGCCGAATTGTGGTGGACAGCTTTGACGAGCTCAATCGGCTGAAGCGATTGGCGGGATTCGGCTACGGCATTCCCAAGGTGTTGCTTCGATTGACGCCGGGGGTGGAAGCGCACACCCACGAGTACGTTGCCACCGGTCATGAGGATGTGAAGTTCGGATTTTCCATCTCCAGCGGTGCCGCCATGGAAGCAGTGATACGTACGCGTACGGAAGGGTCGGGCGTCAACCTGGTGGGTGTGCATGCTCACGTTGGTAGCCAGGTGTTCGACGTCAACAATTTCGAGCGCATCGTGGAGCGCTTGGCGGTGTTCTTCATCCCACTGGGGCTACCGGAGCTGGTCATTGGGGGCGGATTGGGGGTGGCTTACACCGCTGATGAGTACGCCCCCAGCATCGGGGACTGGGGCAACACCGTGCGTTTTGCGTGTAACGCAGCCGGGATTGCATCCAACGTGCGCGTCAGTGCCGAGCCTGGCCGGGCCATCGTGGCCACCGCCGGTTTGACGCTCTATCGGGTGGGGACCATCAAGGATCTACCGGACATCCG
>JAYVGK010000350.1:0-1807 GCA_043772215.1 Acidimicrobiales bacterium
ACGTGGCTCACAAAACTCAATCGCGGGAACAGGCAGTTTCCACCCGAGATGTTTGGTGCGGTGTTCACGGAACGTGAGTAGACGGCGGGGCTGGGCCAACATGAATGTATGAACTCACGACGTAGCTTCGTGTGCGCCTGCGCCCTAGTCGTGTCGGCCACGGCGATGGCCCTCGGCGGAGGGCCGGCAGGGCCGGCGCTGCGCCCGCGCTACGTGCTGCGCAAGATGGCCACCGCCGACAACCCGGTGGGGGTATACGTGGCTCCCGGTTCCGCCACCGTGCTGGTGGCTGAACAAACCGGACGTATCCGGCCCATAACCCCCACCGGACTGGGGCCACCGGCGCTCGACGTGTCCGCCGACATCAGCGGCACCGGGGAGCGGGGACTGCTCGGAGTGGCCTGGTCCCGTACCGCAGATCGCCTGTATGTGGATCTCACCAACACGGCGGGCGATACCGAGATCCGCGAGTACGCATGGGTCAATAACCGGGCCGATCCGGCCACCAAGCGACTGCTGCTCACCATCAAACAGCCGTACGCCAATCACAAAGGGGGCCAACTGGTGATGGACTCCAGCGGGTTGCTATGGATTGGTATGGGCGACGGCGGCAGCGCCGGCGACCCCGAGAATCGGGCTCAGAACCCCAAGGAGTTGCTGGGCAAGATCCTGCGTATCGATCCCACCCCATCAGCCACTGCACCGTATTCCATTCCACTCGGTAATCCCTACGCCCACGGCGTTGCAGGGCGGCCGGAGATATGGGCCGTGGGGCTGCGCAATCCGTGGCGATTCAGCATCGACGAGCCCGCCAAACGTCTCATCGTGGGCGATGTAGGCCAGGATAATTGGGAGGAAATTGATGCGGTGGCGTTGTCCAAAGCGGGCGCCAACCTGGGCTGGCGATTGCGCGAGGGTCGCCATCCCTTCAATGACGGCGACCGCCCCCCTGGTGTGGTGGAGCCGGTGTTCGAATACAGCCACGCCAACGGTTGCTCAGTAATTGGAGGCGTGGTGTATCGCGGTAAAGCCCTTCCGGAACTGCTCGGAAGGTACCTGTTCGGCGATTACTGCAAAGGTCAGATTGGGGCCCTCACGCCCGGACCCACACAGTGGCGTCATCAGGCGTTGGGCATCACCCAACAACAACTCACGTCGTTCGGCGTAGACAGCACCGGCGAGGTGTGGCTCACGTCAGGCGACGGGGTGGTGTCGAAACTGGTGCGAAGCGCCTGAGCGCTTCACATCAGAGTGCGCTACAGCACGTATCGGTGATGAGGCGGGCCACCGTGTACGGGTCCATGTTGGCGTTGGGCCGACGGTCTTCCATGTAACCCTTGCCGTCGATCGGCACCTGCCACGGGATACGCACCGATGCTCCACGATTGGACACGCCGTAGCTGTACTTGTTGTACGGCGCCGTCTCGTGTTTTCCGGTGAGGCGGCTCTCGATGTCGTGGCCGTAGTTCGCAACGTGCAGTTCCACCTTCTTGCCGAGGGCCACGCACGCCTTCTCGATGACCTTGTAACCACCGTCTTCACGCATGGCCAAAGTGGAGAAGTTGGTATGGGCACCTGCGCCGTTCCAATCACCTTTCTCCGGCTTGGCGTCATAGCTGATGACCACGTCGTAGTCCTCGGCAATTCGGTTCAGCAGCCAGCGGGCCACCCACAGATGGTCGCCTACGTCCACGGTACCGAGCGGGCCAATCTGGAACTCCCACTGACCGGGCATCACCTCGGCATTGGTGCCCGAGATCTGCAAACCAGCATCGATACAGGCCTGGGTATGGGCCTCCACGATGTC
>JAYVGK010000351.1:0-1782 GCA_043772215.1 Acidimicrobiales bacterium
CGATGGGCATTCCAGACGAACGGCAGTTGCGTACGGGTCCGTGACGCCGATGGCCGAGAACATGACCGCCTGAAGATTCTGGCCAAGGTACGGGTTCACTAACGCGCAGCACTCATCAACAGCTTGGCGGTACACCGACTCCGACTCGTACAGGTCTCGGCCCATATCCCGGTACTGGGCGCCACCTCCGGGCAGCATGAACACCACTGACGGAGCAACCATGGGCCGAGCCTGGGTGACGACGAGTTGTGGATCGCCTGACTCCAACAGCTGTGCCGCTTCGGACACCGTGGCGGCCACCACGGCGCGGCGCCACCGCAGCGCTTTGCGACCCTGCATCCGGGTATAGGCGACGTCGGCCAGCGGTACCGACGCGAACCGGACCAGATGGCTCGCTAGGTCCGCCGTGGCGCGGTCCAGACTCTCTGCGCTGCGCGCCGAAACAGTGACGAGTTGGTACGTCTGCTTACCGTTTGATGGCTCCACCAGTGGTGCCTCTTGAAGCACGACATGAGCGTTGGTGCCACCAGCGCCCAGGCTGGTGACACCCGCTATCAGGGCCGTACCAGGGGGGCCCACCCACGGACGCAGGCTGGCATTGACCACGAAGGGACTGGTGGCCAGGCTGATCTGGGGGTTGGGCGCCGTGAAGTGCAGACTGGGCGGCAGCTCACGGTGTTGCAACGCCAACACCGTCTTGATGAACGCAGCCACCCCCGACGCTTCACCAGTGTGTCCGATGTTCGATTTCAGCGAGCCGATGGCACAGAAACCAACATCATCAGTGAACTGACGATATGCCTCAACCAGACCCGCCACCTCGATTGGATCACCGATGAGTGTGCCCGTGCCGTGAGCCTCCACGTACGACACATCACGGGCGTCCACCCCCGCCACGGCCAACGCTTCGGCCACCACGCGGGCCTGACCACTGACGCTGGGCGCCAGGTAACCAACCTTGTCGTGGCCGTCATTGTTGACAGCCGAGCCGCGGATGACGGCGAGCACCGTGTCACCGTCGGCCATGGCCGCCGCCATCGGCTTCAGCAGTACCGCCCCGGCTGCGCTGGAGATGACCGTACCGGCGGCGGCCGCATCAAAGGGCCGGCAGTGCCCGTCCGGTGAGAGGATCTCTCCTTCTTTGTAGAGGTACCCGCGTAGCTGATTCGGTGACACCACGGCCCCTCCCGCCAAGGCCATATCGCATTCCCCGCTCAACAAACTCTGGCAGGCCAGATGGATGGCCACCAGCGTGGAGCTACACGCCGTTTGCACATTCATGCTGGGGCCGCGCAGGTTCATCTCATAGGACACTCTGGTTGCCAAGAAGTTGGTGTCGTTGCCGGTATGGCGGATGAGCCATTCACCTACCGAACGGGTCATCTGCCGATTGGCCAGCACGTTCTTGAACATGTATTCACTGAGGCCACACGAGGCAAACACACCCACTTGCCCGTCAACCGTGTCACCCACGTAACCCGCATACTCGAAGGCTTCCCATGCGCACTCGAGGAACAGGCGGTGTTGCGGGTCGAACACCGCTGCGTCACGAGGACTGAGGCCGAAGAAGGCCGCATCGAACTGATCCACATCAGCCAGCGGGGCGCCCGCTCGGACATAGGCGGGATCGTTCAACATCGCCAGCGACTCCCCCCCGCCGAGGAGTTCCTCCTCGGTGAGGGTCCGGATCGACTCGACCCCAGTACGCAAGTTGGTCCAGAACGCGTCGAGCGTGGCTGCCCCGGGAAAGCGCCCAGACATACCAATGACGGCAATCTGGCC
>JAYVGK010000352.1:0-5109 GCA_043772215.1 Acidimicrobiales bacterium
GACAGGTTCTCCACACTGGCATCGCCCGGAGGGCACCGCAGTGCATCCATGGCGATTTCGAGTTGGCGTTCCAGGTCCCAGGCACCGGCGGCATCGATCTTGTCCTGCAGCGTGGCCTGTTCGGCCAGCAGTTTGTCGAAGTCGGCATCGGGACCGCCCATGGCATCACATACTTCGTTGTAGCGATCTACCAGGCCGACCAGTTCGGCAACCCCCTCCTTGACGTTGCCCATGACGTCCTTGTCCGGATTCAGCTGCGGCTCCTGGGCCAGGTATCCCACTCGGAACCCGGGCGTGAGCCGCATCTCGCCGGTGAACCCATCATCGAGGCCCGCCATGATCTTGAGCAGGCTGGACTTGCCGGAGCCGTTTGAGCCCAGAACGCCGATCTTGGCGCCTGGCCACATGGAGATGTTGATACCTCGCAGCACCTCCTTGTCCGGTGGGTAGAAGCGGCGGAGATCGCGCATCGTGATGATGTAGCGGCTCTTGTCCATGCCTTCGTGCTGTGGTGCGGCCATCCCCTGAGGTTAGTGGCGCCCCCTCGCCGTCCCTACCGAGTTCCTGCGTGCACCAGCGAGTACAACGTGGATCGTTGTTTCATGGGTCGGCCGAGGGGGGCGACGAGATCGGCCAGGTCGGTGGGGGTCTTGCCCTGTCCGTGGGTGGCCCCGGCGGCCCGGGAGATGTTCTCGTTCATCAAAGTGCCACCAAGATCGTTGACGCCAGCCTGCAGCAACTGACGCACACCTTCCACGCCGATCTTGACCCAGGACGCTTGGATGTTGGGGATGAGGTCGCCGTAGGCGATCCGGCCAATGGCGTGCATGAGTACCACCTCACGGAACGTGGGTCCCCGGCGTGATTTGCGCTGAAGATAGATGGGTGACGCCATATGCACGAACGGCAGCGGTACAAACTCGGTGAACCCACCGGTCTGGCGCTGTAGGTCCCTGGTGAGCATGAGGTGGCGAGCCCAATGGAGGGGCTGCTCAACTGAACCATGCATGATGGTGACATTGGATCGAAGCCCCACCTCATGGGCCACCCGGTGGCACTCCAACCATTGTTCGGTGTTGATCTTGTCCGGACACAGGATGGCCCGGATGTCGTCGTCGAGGATCTCCGCAGCGGTACCGGGCAGCGACCGTAACCCGGCATCCATCAATCGGCGCAGGTACACGTCCAACGGCTCGCTCAACCGGCGCGCTCCCTCGGTGACCTCCAGGGCGGTGAAGCCATGTACGTGGATGTCGGGGGCGGCCTCCTTTACCGCCCTACATACATCGATGTAGTAGTCGCCATCAAAATCAGGATGGATACCGCCTTGCAGCGTGACCTCGGTGGCTCCCAGTTCCCATGCCTCACGGACCCGTTCGGCGATGTCTTCCAGGGTCAACACATATGGCTTGCCCCGCAGATTCAACGACAGCGGACCCTTGGAGAAGCCGCAGAACTTGCACTTGAAGGTACATACGTTGGTGTAGTTGATGTTGCGGTTGTGCACCCAGGTGACCACCTCCCCAACCGTACGTGCGCGTAGTTCATTGGCAACTTCGGTGACTGCCGACACCTGTGGTCCTCGGGCCGAGAACAGGGTGACGATCTCATCGAGGCCGGGCAGTTCTCCCATCAGGGCAGCGTCCAGGATTTCTCGTATGTGACCAGAGGCGTAGGCATGGTCACTGGGCACCAGTGTGTGCGGCGCCACCGATGCGCCGGAGTACCAGCCGGTGGATTTGTCCCCGATGAGTACCACGTCGGCCCCATCGTCGGTGTTCACGAAGTGGCTCACCTTTTCGGGGAAGAAGGCACCAGGGTCGTCGCGGGCCAACCCCTCGGCGTCGCTGCGATCCATCACCGAGAAACGTAGTCCGGCGTCGATCCAGCGTTCAGGGGCGTGTACGAATTCCGGATAGATGGTGAGTCGCGGGGCCAGGGCCAGGCCCCTCGCCTCGGTCGCCGTCTGCAGTAGATCCAGCGCCGGCCAGGGCCGTTCCGGGTTCACATGGTCGGCCGTCACGGGCGAGACGCCACCCCAGTCGTCGATACCGGCATCAAGCAACATTGCAAAATCGTCGGTGAGATTGGGCGGCGCCTGCAGATGGATCGACGGTGGCAACAGGATGCGGGCCATCGCAATGGACCACAGCTCTTCCTCGCCGGGGCACGCCTTCACGCCGCGCATGGCGGTACGGGCCTTGGGCACAAAGTTCTGCACGATGACTTCTTGTACGTGACCGTGGCGCTCGTGCGACGCGGCGATGGCCAGCACCGCGTGGATGCGATCTTGGCGGCTTTCGCCAATGCCCACGAGAATGCCAGTGGTGAACGGAATCTGCAGTTCGCCAGCGGCTTCCAGGGTCGAAAGTCGGCGAGCGGGCTCCTTGTCCGGAGCCAGGCGATGGCATTCGAGTCCGGGGTTGAGCGACTCGATCATCATCCCCTGACTGGGCGACACTGGACGCAGTACGGCTAGTTCGTCTGCGCGCAGAGCACCGCAATTGGCGTGAGGCAGCATGCCGGTCTCTTGCAGAACCAGTCCCGCCATGGCGGCCACGTAATGCACGGTGGAGTCATAACCGCGCTTATGAAGCCAATCCCGGGCAACTTCGTAACGATCCTCGGGCCGCTCGCCCAAGGTGAACAGCGCCTCGTGACAGCCCATACGCGCACCGGCCCTGGCGATGTCCAACACGTCATCAGGGTCCAGGTACAACTTGTCCACGTTGGCCGGCGCCTGGGCAAACGTGCAATAGCCGCAGGTGTCGTTGCACAACCGGGTGAGGGGGATGAACACCTTGGGCGAGTAGGTGATGCGGTCGCCGAAGGCCACGCGGCGGATGCGTGAGGCCTCCACCAGCAACTCAGACAGCGATGCGCTCAACAGATCAGCAACAACCACGCTCATGCGATTTCCTCACGAAGTTCGTTACTGGGTTGGATACAGGGCTCGACTCGACGCTCGGTGCCAGGGTCGGTGCGTGGATGGCGGCTACGCAATTGCCCGGGGCTCACGTCGCAATTGCAGGTGGGACAGTGGAAGCTCTGCTCCACCGTGGTGCCGCACCGATCGTGGATCAGCACCACTGGTGGCACTTCGTCGGGGACGAGATGCTTGTCGCCCCACCGCATCATGGCCACCAGTGCGGGGGACAAATCCACCCCCTTCTGGGTCAGTCGATACTCGTAACGGGGCGGACGATCCTGGTACCGGATCTTCTCCAACACTCCGTGTTCCACCAACCGGGCCAGACGGTCCGCCAGAATGTTGCGGGCCACCCCCAGGTCGGCCTGGAGTTGATCGAAGCGCCGCAAACCTCGGAACGCGTCACGCAAAACCAGCAAAGTCCAGCGGTCACCAATCACTTCCAACGTGCTGGCGATGGAGCAGAGATCGCCATCGGTGGATACGTTGTCGGCTGACATGGATGCACCCTGGCAGCGTGAGTTTTGGTTTGCAACTGAGTGAGTTGTATATCGCAACCCACGATGAGTTAGCGCTGACGCCGATCAGGTCAGTAGGGGCACACCGTGCCTACCGCAGGCAGTACCAAGTCGGTCAGGAACACCGATGCCGCCGCAGCCACACAGGTGCTGATGGGGATGGCCCCGTGCCCCGGGCCAACACGGGTCAACAGAGTGCCCCCAGTGGTGGCGGCCAAGGACTGGGACCACTCATAGGGGGCCAACGTGTCGAGGGTGGACCCAATGACCAAGACCGGAGTGCCAACCACAGGGCTGATAGGCGGCAGGCTCAGCGCCGGGGCGGCCCAGTAGCGACAGGCCGTGAGGCTCCCGGTAGACAGCGCGGCGGCGGGGAACAATGGGGCGTTGGCCAACATCTGAGCGCCCAACGCCGCTTGGGCGGCGCCGTCACGGGTGTACTGACCGTCGCGGCAGGTGTACGCCAGGAACGCCTCGAAAATTGAACTGGCATCGCCCCCCGATCCACCCGTGACACTGGCGTCCATCACTCGGGAAGGATCGGTGGCGGTAGCCGCAGCGGCCAACTGAACGGCCAATGCGGGCCAACCCTTCGGCTGATCCTCGATGAGCTGGAGCACCGTCTCCTCGAAGATGCCTTGGCGGGAGTTACTGGGATTACGCAGCGTCCGGGGATCGGGAAACTTGGCCAGGATGGACCGGTAGCGAGCCACCAAGTCGGTGCCGTCGTTGAAAGCGCAGGGCGTGAGGGTGCCGGTGGAGCACGCAGTGAGGAACGCCCGCAACGCGCGCTCCCAGGACTTGGCCTTGTCGGCCAAGATCTGGGTACCGAACACCGTGTTGTCGAGCCCGGAGTCCAAGATCACCGAACGCAACGTGGTGGGAAACAGATCGGCGTATACGCCCCCCAGGTAGCCGCCGTAGGAGAAGCCGAGATACGACACCTGCGCCTCCCCCAAAGACCGTCGTACCCAGTCGAGGTCGCGTGCCGCGCTCACCGTGTTGATGAAGGGCAAGAGTTCTCCGCTTTGAGCAGCACAGAGCGCGGCAATCGATTCATAGATGGAATCGATGTCGGCGCGCTTGGGGTCCAGCTTGCCGCCACACTTCACCGGTGTGGAGTTGGTGGTGCCTCGGGGATCCACCCCGATGATGTCGAAACGGGCATTCATTTCGGCTGGGAACGCTCTGGCGGCCGCTTGTACCAAGCCTGACGTGGGTCCGCCCGGACCACCAGGATTCACGAACATCACACCGATCCGCCGGGCTGGGTCGCTGGCCTTGCGACGAACAACCGAAATGTCGATGAGAGCGCTGCGGGGGTCGCTGTAGTCGAGCGGGGCGCGAACGATGGCGCAGTCGAGAGTCTCGAAACACGACTTCCAGTTCACCGCCGCAGGGGCCACCGGAGTAACGCTCCGCACAAAATGGTACGAATCAGACTCGATGCCAGTATTGGCCAGACGGGTCTTCTTTTTGAGGGCTTTCACTACCTTGGCGCTAGCGGCGCCAGCCGGAACGGCCGTTACCCCCAGCATCAGCGCCATGGCAATGGCGACGACGGAGCGGAGGCCGAGCCTGAGACGAAGCGTGCGGGCGGTCACCACCTCAACCGTATCGACGTATCACCCCCTAGCCATCACTTGATCTCAGTAAGTCCCC
>JAYVGK010000353.1:0-3260 GCA_043772215.1 Acidimicrobiales bacterium
TCCCCGGTGGTTCGGCAGTGGAGGAAGGCATCATCACTGTGCGGGCATTCACCGCCCCCAGCATTGAATTGGTGCCCCGCACTGTCACCGGCGTTCGCCGTGCCAGGGCCGAGTTGGCCGTTGACAACCGGGGCAACGTGGCCACCACCACGCACGTGGTGGTTACTGATCCAGATGCCGCGCTGACTTTCGTCGTGGAACCGGTGGACGTGGTGGTGCAGCCCGGAGCAGCCGGGTTTGCGGTGGTGAAGGTCTCTGCGGCGAAGACGTTTTGGCGAGGACCCGATCGGTCCGTGCCGTACACGGTGACGGCGGGAACTGGAGACGGTATCGCGCTGACGACGGGCGGTACATTCGTGCAACGGGCCCGTCTACCGCGATGGTTGTTACGTGCGCTGCTCTTGGCACTCCTGCTGCTCGTTGCACTGTTCATCTTGTGGCAGGGCGTCCTGAAGCCGGCCGTGCGTAGCGCGGCGCGGGAGGCGGCCGTGAAGCAGGTGGACCAGGCCGCCGACAAAGCGGCACAGCAGACGGCCACGGCCTTGGGTGCCAAACCAGGTGGGGGCTCCGGCTCCGGCTCCGGAGCAGGCGGCGGGGGAGGCGGTGGGGGAGGCCCCACCACCACAACCGTAGTGGGCGGGTCTGCTGGCACTGGATCGGCGGGAGCCGCCTCGACCGGCGGCGATGATGGGCGAGGCGGCACCAGTATCGACAAGCGAATTGCCGTCTCCGCCAACTCGGGTAGTTCTGCCAATCAATCCTGGGACCCGGCACCCAAAGGCACTCGCTTCAGTCTCACCGACATCGTTTTGCAAAATCCCCAGGGCGACACCGGATTGCTGCGTATCAAGCGTGGTGACGAAGTGCTGTTGGAAACCGCCGTGGAAAACTTCCGGGATCTCGATTTCCACTATGTGGCCGCCTATGGCTTCGAAGATCAAAAGCTCACCGTTGAAGTGGACTGCCGCAATCCGGATGTGGCCAAACCTTGCAAGGTGGCCGCCAGCTTCGCAGGCTTCGTGAAAAAAACCGCCTGAGTCACTCGCAGGCCCCATCATGGCGCTCCCGACCAAGCGAATCAATCGAGTACCGAATGGTGCGGTATTGTTGAAGGTATGACTTCGACCATGGTGAAAACGAGTGTGACCCTACCTAGCGAGGATCTCGAGGCGGCCCGGCGATTGGGGATCAACATCTCGGAGTTGACCCGTGCGTCATTGCGCCAACGTCTTCACGATGAAGAACTCGACGGCCAGATCAAGGGCTATTGCGCAGCGTTTGCAGAGTGGGATGAACAGACTTGGGACCATCTTGCGGCGGAAGGCTCCGAGGTAAGCGAATGAAGCGAGGCGATACCTACCTCGCCGACCTAGAACCAGTTCGAGGGTCTCAAGCCAACAAGGCACGCCCCGTCATTCTCGTTGGCAACGATGCTTCCCTCGGCGCTGTTTCGCGTCACGGTCGAGGGGTCGTCACCATCGTGCCGGTAACTAGGAACCTGACACTGCACGGCGCCATGCATGTCCGTTTGCAGCCCACACGCCTGAACGGTCTGAGTGAAATGTCAAACGTTCAGGCCGAGCAGATTCGATCGATTGATGTGGCTCGTCTCATCCGACCGTTAGGAAAACTCGGCGCCAACGATCTCGACGCAGTGAGCAAAACGCTGCGGTATCACATGGATCTCTGAGCCACCCCCCCCGGACCCGGGTGGTGTCAGTTGCGGGGCGCGTCGATCAGTTCGTCGCTTTGCGCTTTGTAGCGGGCAATTTCGGCCCGACCCACCACCATGTAATGGACCTCATCGGGTCCATCGGCCAGCCGCAATGTGCGCTGCTGGGTGTATAGGTCGGCCAACGGCCACCACTGCGACACACCGGCGGCCCCGTGCATCTGAATGGCCTGGTCGATGATGGTGCACACTCGCTCGGGCACCATGGCCTTCACCGCACTCACCCACACCCTGGCATCCTGCACGCCCATGGTGTCCATGGCCTTGGCGGCACGCAGCACCATGAGGCGCATGGCCTCGATCTCGATACGGGCCTTGGCGATCATCTCGGTGTTCTTGCCGAGCTGAATCAGCGGCTTACCGAATGCCTCACGTGAAAGACCCCGCTCCACCATCAACTGCAGTGCCTTTTCCGCTGCACCGATGGAGCGCATGCAGTGGTGGATACGACCGGGACCCAAACGCACCTGGGAGATCTCAAACCCCCGACCTTCACCCAGCAGAACGTTGGTCTTGGGCACCCGTACGTCGGTGAAGCGGATATGCATATGGCCATGGGGGGCGTCGTCACGACTGAACACGTGCATGGGACCCAAGATGTCCACACCGGGCGTGTCGATGGGAACCAAGATCTGCGACTGCTGTAGGTGGGGCGAGGCGTCAGGGTTGGTGCGCACCATGGTAATCATCACCTTGCAGCGCGGGTCGCCAGCGCCCGAGATGTAGAACTTCTCGCCGTTGATGACCCATTCGTCGCCGTCGAGTACAGCGGTGGTGCGCACGTTCTTGGCGTCAGACGAGGCCACATCGGGCTCGGTCATGGCATAGGCAGAACGGATTTCTCCAGCCAGGAGTGGCTTGAGCCACTTCTCCTTCTGCTCAGGCGTGCCGACTCGCTCCAGGACCTCCATGTTGCCGGTGTCGGGGGCGCTGCAGTTGAGGCACTCTGACGCCAGGCGGCTTTTACCCAATTCGGCAGCGATGTAGGCGTAGTCGAGGTTGGACAGACCTTCACCGGTCTCGGCATCGGGTAGGAAGAAGTTCCAAAGACCCAGCGCCCGAGCCTTGGCCTTGACCGTGTCGAGGAGTTCCAACTGGCCGGGGGCATAACTCCACCGGTCGGCCCGGCCTTCACCGAGTTGGTAGTACTCCTGCGTGATGGGCTCAACTTCTTGGGCGATGAAGCGTTTGACCGCATCGAGCAGCGGCCGTGCTCCCTCGCTCATGCCGAGGTTGTAGGCGTCGCCGCCCAGATCTTCCATGTTCAACGGATTGGCAGCCATGACATCCTCTTCGTCGGGTCGAAGTCCTGATCATGGCATGAGGTCCCGGCGCAAACCGAACCCGACCCGACCTTGGGTGTGTGAGCACTCCTCCCCGGCGCGACACGTCGGCATCCGATGGAGCACCCAATGTGGCCGAACGGGTCGAGGATCCAACCGAACGCTTTACTTGACATAACTATGATTATCGGCGCTTCTGACCTCGATCGCAACAGGTCGGTCAGCGAGTGGTCAGCGGATGAGTG
>JAYVGK010000354.1:0-1564 GCA_043772215.1 Acidimicrobiales bacterium
CGCACCCGCCGACTTGTGGACTCCGTGCAGGTTCGTGGACCGCCTGCAGCACTGCCTCACGTCCACGAACCTGCGTCACGTCCACACGTGGCCCTCGACAGCCCCTCGGGCTGCCCGTCAGGCCGGGGGCACCGTGTGGTCGCCGACCCAGTTGCCGTGGAAGCCGTATGGCACTCGTTGCGGCAGCGCCACCTCGGCAATGGGGCCGCGTGTGATGTCTTGGGCGTCGAGCACCACCAGCGACGCTTTGTCTCCGGCATGGGTGAGCGTCACGAGGTACCCGTCATCCTCGGCAGCCGCAGCGTCGGATGCGTCACGGGCCACGAACACCGGCTCACCCGAGCTCACGCCCGGGCCATAGTCATACGACCAGCGCTCCCCCGTCACCAGATCGTGCTTCAGCGTGCCGCCGATCTGCCCGGCCCCTTGCACCTCCAACGAGTAGCCGAATCGGTACTCCTTGGTGCCCACCCGATGCGCAGTGCGGGGGAACTCCTGCGGCGTGTCGTCGATGACGGTGACCGACGACGTACGGGTCACCGGATTGATTTCCCAGCGCTGCAACGTGGCCAGTGAATCACCGAACGGTCCGTTGCGGTCCTTGTCGAACATCGTGGCATAGGCGCAAATGTCGATTACCACCGTACCGTCCGCCCGGTCGTAAGCATTCATAGGATGGTACGCGTAACACAGAGGCACTTCCACCCACACGATGTCAGCCGCCGTGCCCTCGCGAGGCAACAGGCCCACCCGCGCGCCGTAGCCAGGATCCCAATGCAACGGAAACGTGGACCCGGCCATGGCTGCTTCGATGTCAACCGTCACCGGCAGGTCGTAGATCACCGCATAGCGCGATGTCAGCGACATGTCATGCACCATGGACATTCCCATGGGGATGTCTACCGTCTTGCGCACCCGGCCGTCGGTACCCACCACCACGTACTGGGTGTGGTCCATCCACTGTGCCGGGGCGTAGACCACTGCATGCATCTCGCCTGTGTCAGGGTCAACCTTGGGGTGGGCGGTGAAGGCACCTGGCAGTGTGCCGAAGAAGTCGTTGCGAGCCACCGTTTCCAGTTCGTAGGTGAGTTCAACCGGGCATCCGCCGGCCTCCACCAAGGCCCACGTGCGTCCCGCAAACCCCCCCACGTTGGTGTTGGGCCCGGTGCCGCTGCCACTCCAGTTCGGTCCGGTGATGGTGCGGCCCAATGCCTTGGCCACGTTGTCCGAGCCCACATAGCGGTTGCGGTACCACTCCGCTCTACCCTCGCGCAGACGCACCCCGTGGACCATGCCGTCACCGGTGAACCAGTGGTACTTCATGGGGTCCGGGGCAGTGACGGGGTTGGGTCCGTTGCGCAGGTAGCGGCCGTTGAGTGAGGTAGGCAGGGTCCCGATCACCGGTAGGTCGAAGGCGGTGAGCTCCTCGGCCACGGGTGCGTAGTTGTTCGACAAATACACGTTCATGAAGTTCGCTCCTCGAGGCTCATAACGTCGTTATTGGCATAACAGTGTTCTATGCCAGCCCATCCGTCAAGTAGAAACATGGTCCGATGGTTGAAGA
>JAYVGK010000355.1:0-2284 GCA_043772215.1 Acidimicrobiales bacterium
TGTCAACTGCGCCCCGCCGTTCGGGGTGGTCCGGTTCGTCGTCCAAGGACAACGGCAGCGCACCGAAGCCCACTGCACCCTGTACTGCGAGGTCAGTGGGCAACCAGCCGAGCTCCCGCAACCCATCAGCCACAGCGTCATTACGTCTGCCGAGGGGCACACGGTGACTACGCCCCATGATCGTCTCCTGGTATGACCGTACGTGCGCGTATGACCATTGTGTCGCGCCGTAGGTGGTGGCCCATTCGTCAAAATCCTCGGCGGCGGCCGGTAAGCACACCATGGCGTTGATGGCACTGCCACCACCAAGCGTACGGGCGCGTACATATGGAGTTTCGGGACCGTTTCGGTGATGACGCACGGTGGTGGTGTGCCACTGTCGATCGGGCACGGCCAGTGCGCTGAACATGTTGGCGGAACGAAGACCCTCGGGTGCGCCAAGTAGCTCCGCCGGGCCAGCCTCCAGAAGCAACACCCGCTGGTCCAATTGCGCACCCAATGCTGCCGCCACTGCCAACCCGGCCGACCCGCCACCCACGATCACCGTATCGAAGTGCTGCCCCGGAGAAGCAGCGCTCACGTCACCGCAGCTTCGATGACGGCCGCCGTGGCCATGATGAGCTCTTCGGATCCGGCAGGACCCATGATCTGCAGGCTTGCGGGCAAATGCCGATGTTCAGCCATGGCTACCCCATGCGGCACCGGTACCGGCATGGCCAAGGCTGGGGTCCCGGCCAGATTGGCCGGTCGGGTATACATCGTGTACGGCGCTTCGGTGGCGGCGTGGCCCAGTACCGGGGCGAAGATGGGCAACGTAGGAGTGATGAGCAATTGTATGGGCACAGACGACTTGGCGAGTGTGGTGAGGGTAGTGGCCATCGCAGCGCGCAACGGCTCACGATGACGCAGTGCCAGGGCCAACATCTCATCAGTGGTGGGGGTCCCCAGCTTGATGCGAGCCGCAATGCGAGGCTCGAGTTGGTGGGCTCGTTCCAGCAGGAATCCAATGGTGCGATACGCCTCGCCGAGTAGCACGGTGAGGGCGTGGGCCACTGCGGGCTGCCACCACGGCGCGTCAACCTCGACCACTTCGATACCCGATGCCAAGAGCGCTGCATCCACTGCCTCTTCCAAACCAGGCTCACTTATGAAGCCGCCGGGGGAGCGCACCCGCCCGACCGCAGTTGCGGGCGCCAGCGCAGCAACTCGGTTGGCAAAGCCCGGTTCCAGGAGATCCATGGCTGCCACCACTGCGGCGCAGGTCGGTGCCATGGGTCCAATAGTGTCGAGCGACGGGGCCAACGGCCACACTCCGGCCAGCGACACTCGGCCCCACGTGGTCTTGAGACCGGTGATGCCGCAGCACGCCGCCGGAATGCGAATGGACCCACCGGTGTCTGACCCCAATGCCATGTCGGCTTGGTCCGTGGCCACGGCCACCGCCGAACCACTCGACGAACCGCCAGGTACACGCCGCAAATCCAACGGATTCGCCGGTGTACCGAAGTGCGGGTTGATGCCGTCACCGCCGTAGGCCAACTCGTGCAGGTTGGTCTTTCCCACGAGGCGTAACTGCCCGGCCGATTCGGCACGGCGCATGTGGGCGATGCACTCCGCATCGTGGGCAGCAGGAAAGGCGGTGGCCACCACCGCCGGACTGCCGGCCGTGGTGATGGTGCCCACCATGTCGATGATGTCCTTGACCGCCATCCGAGGGCTGTTGCCCTGGGTGGCAAAGCGGTGCAGGAACGTCACGTCCATATGGCGCCGTTGATGGTGATCGTCATGGTCACTGAATGTAGGGCGTCATCTGCACGGAGCGGTCCCCGGTATTGCATCGGCACCAGGCAGACTGCAAACCATGGACAATCCTGCGGTCATTGTCATTGGAGCGGGCCTGGCCGGTTTGGTGGCCGCCAACGCGTTGGCTGACCAGGGTCGTGCCTGCATCGTGGTGGACAAAGCGGGTGCCCCCGGAGGACGCTTGGCCACGCGCCGTTTGGTGGGCCTCGACCAGCGCACGGCACGATTGGATCACGGTGCCCAGTTCTTCACGGTGCGCTCGCCGGACTTCGCTGACGTGGTGCACGGATGGCGCAGGGCGGGCCTGGTACGGGAGTGGTGTCGAGGGTTTGGTGCCGGTGAAGACGGCCACCCTCGCTACTGCGCCGAAGCCGGGATGAACACGGTGGCCAAGTTCTTGGCATCGTCGGTCGACTTGACCTGCGATCGCACCGTGCACAGCGTGTCTCGACGTAATGGTCTGCTCGAGGTCACCATGACC
>JAYVGK010000356.1:0-6116 GCA_043772215.1 Acidimicrobiales bacterium
GACCTCAACGAACGGTGGGTGAGCAGCGCGCTGCGCAGTATTGCCGCCGCCCCAACCGGCAATGGTGTTTTGGGTGACAAGATCGCCCGCAGAACTGTACGCGCACTTGATGCGGCCCCGGGTGTGGCCACTGTTTGGAACAACGCCATCACCGGAACGCCCATTGGTCGACAATTGCTGATGGCCGCCAATCTCATTAATGCCGGCGTCGGCACTCGGGCGGTGTCGGTTGGCTTCGATGGTTTCGACACTCATGCCAGTCAAGCAGTGACGCACCAGAACCTGTTGAAAGATCTCGACGGAGCGCTTGCTGGCTTTTTTCAGCGGTTGGATCCCGCATTCGCCAACCGGGTGACGCTCATGACGTTCTCGGAGTTCGGAAGGCGGGGTGCAGCCAATGATTCCAACGGCACCGACCATGGCACGTCGAGTGTGGCCATGGTGTTGGGTCAGAACGTGGCCGGTGGTCTGTATGGCGAGGATCCGGGACTCGTGAACTTGGACAGTTCTGGCAATCCGGGCGTAACGGTCGACTTCCGCCGCGTGTACACCACCATGCTCTCGGGGTGGCTGGCCTCCGACGCAGTACAGGTGATCGGCGCAGCCCACGAAACATTGCCATTGTTTCGCGCCGCACCCGGTGTGGTGGCGAAGGCGGGCGCACCGATGGGACTGGTGACAAGTTCAGTGGTGACGAGCACCATCACCCCGCCACCCTGAGCGCTGTACTTGCGCCTTATTTTCACTCTTTGTGGCTAAATGAGTCAAGAAATCGGCAATGGGGGCCGATAATTGATGCGGACACGTTGAGCGCCGGGGAACCTCTGGCTGCCTGAACTGAGGAGCCGGACATGCCCGCGAATGCAGATGACCTCGCGCACCTTCTGCGCCGATGCGGCTACTTGACCACGCCCGCATTGGTGGCCCAGTGGGCGACGTTGGAACTCGACCAAGCGGTGGACAAGGTCCTCGACTTTTCGTCGAATTCGCCTGATTCGACATTCAATTTCGTGGCCACCGAGGACTGGTGGCGCATCAGCGAAGTCCGTCGTTGGTGGCTTGACCGTATGGCCACCGTGGCCGCCCCACTGCAGGAACGTCTCACGTTCTTCTGGCACGGACACTTCGCCTCGTCGTTTTGGAAAATCGGTAACGCCGAGGTGATGTGGAATCAGAACCGTATTCTTCGGGCCAATGCCACCGGATCATTCCTGGTTATGGCCCAACAGGTGGCGCTGGACCCGGCAATGCTCATCTACCTCGACAACCAAGACAACTACCGGGGCAGCCCCAACGAGAACTTTGCCCGAGAAATGATGGAGTTGTTCACCATGGGCGCCGACCAGGGATACACCCAGGCCGATGTGCGCGACGTGGCCAGGGCTTGGACCGGATACGGCCTGCACTGGTACAACGACGGTCGACCGCCCACGTCCGAGTTTCACGCCAACGCCCACGATACCGGTGTGAAAACGATTTTCGGTATAACTCAGAACTGGAATGGGCCCGACGTCATCACCGAAATTGTCAACGGTTCCAGGCAGGCCCTTTGTGCACGTTTCATCGCCCGCAAGCTGTGGTCGTTCTTTGCCTACCCCAACCCGGACGACTCACTACTGTCGTCGCTGGCGGCGTCACTATCCGGTGCTGATATGCAGATTGCGCCGTTTCTGCGCATCATGTTCCTGCGGCCTGAGTTCTACTCCGTTGCCGCCCGCCAGGGTTTGGTACGACCGCCCAGCCAGTGGGCTGTAGCCCTGCACCAAGCTACTGGCCGCACTTTGAACGAAACCCAGATGGACTATCAGCTCTCCCAAATGGGCCATTGCCCATTTGAGCCACCCAACGTTTCGGGCTGGCGCCAAAACGAATATTGGCTCACCGAAAACACGGTTTGGCTCAAGGACGCAGCCGCCCAAGGGCTGGCGTGGAAGGCGATCACCGCCGGGTTCATTGCTGACTACGCCTCACTCGGTACACCAGCGTTGGTACAGCGAGCACTGGATTTGTGCGGTGTCCCCAGCGTATCGGCCAGTACTCGTTCGTCGATCGAGACCTTCATTTCCGAGCACCGCAGCGCCAACGCTTCCAACATTCGCTATCACTTGCTTCGACTCGTGGCCCTGTCGCCCGAGTTCGGGCTCGCCTAGTTCCGACTGTCAACGAGAGGTATTTCACACATGCATGAGCGTCTCGTAGAACAACTCGGCAGCGAACTACGACGCCGGGGTCATCTCAACCGCCGTCAGTTCCTGCAATTGGCAACTGCGGTGGCCGGTGGAGAACTGGTGGTGAGCCAACTGGGCCCGTTGCGTCGAGCACTGGCATCGGCCGGCGGTGGTGGAAACCGCAGCGATGGCGTGGTGCTGGTCATTTATATGGGTGGTGGCAATGACGGGCTGAACACCGTGGTGCCCGTCACCGACAACAAATACTTTGATCTGCGGCGAGACTTGGCATTGGACCCTGCGCAGTGTCACATGCTGACCCCCGACACAGCACTGCATCCCCGTCTGTCGGCGTTGGCCGCCCGATACGCCAATGGTGACGTGGCTGTCATTCGCAATGTGGGATATGTGCCGCCGAACCTCAGCCATTTCACGTCCCAAGATCAGTGGTCGGCGGGTGCGGGAAGCGGCGGAAACATCTTGGCCAGCCCGCGCAGCGGATGGCTGGGGCGCTGGGCCGACACCCAAGGTGCACCTGACCTCTTTCGCTCCATGGCATTTGGATCAGCGGTGCCGTTACACATCCGCAGCGAAACAACGCAGCCGTTGGCGTTGCCGCTGTCCCAGAGCAATTCGTTGGGCAGCAAACCAACCGACACCAACGAAGCTCGCCTATACAGGGCATTCCGATCGATGTCGCCTGGTGTCACTGGAACCGGACGTCTCGGCGACCGACTGGCCGTGATGAACGGTCGGGCCATCGACGCCGCCACCATTGCCGAACCTGCATGGACTTCGCTCGACGGGACAAACCTACGCCGACAGCTGCTCATGGCCGCCAACGTGGTGAACGCCGGAATCGGTGTTCGGGTGATGGCAGCCAGCTACGGAGGCTTTGACACCCACTCGAATCAAGCGGTTGGTCATGCTGACCTACTCGGCGATTTGGACTTGTCGCTAGAAGCGTTCTTTGGGCGGCTGTCGCCGTCCATGGCGAGCAAAGTCACAGTGATGACGTTCAGCGAGTTCGGCCGCCGGGCTGAGGTCAACGATTCACTTGGCACCGATCACGGCACGTCCAATTGCATGTTCGTGGTGGGCAAGGGAGTCCGTGGCGGGGTTTACGGCGATGCACCGCCACTGACCAACCTCGACAACAACGGCAACCTCCGACCGACGCTCGATTTCCGGCGGGTCTACTCATCGATCCTGTCGGGCTGGTTAGGGTCTGACCCCGACGCCATCATCGGAGCGCCACACGCCGATATGCGTCTGTTCAACGCCGACGTAGGGGCCACCACCACAACGTCGACCTCAACCACCTCTACGTCGACGACCTCGACCTCGACATCAACGACCTCGACGATAGTGGCCAGTACGTCGACGATTGCCGCCACCACCACCGCCCCGAGCACCACTGCATCACCCACCACCAGCACCGTGCCCGGCACCGAGCCAACGTCGACCACGGCACCGTCGACCACGGCGCCATCAACCACCCCATCATCGACCGCGGCACCGTCGACCACTGTCGTAAGCACCACTACGGAACCGGCCACCACCGTTGCTCCCGTACCGGCAACCACTACTGCAGCACCGGCACCGATCGCCGCCACCACCACCGTAGAGCAGCAGTTGGCCACCACCACTTCCACACTCAGCCCCACCACGTCCACCACCCGTCCGTCAGTGCCCAAACGAACCATACCCGGGCCCGTATTCGTCGAGCGCGACCCGCAGCTGCAAGGCGCGCCCATTGCGGGCGAGCCGCCGCCCGGGTTTGATCCACCGGCCTCGGAGCCAACCACCACCACCGAGCCCGATCCCATCGTGGTGGCCGCCACACTGCCCACTCCCCCGCCCGCCGGCGAAGCGGGCACCAGCACCACCACTCAGCCAATCACCGGTACCACTCGGCGCGACCCCAAGAGCAAGGCGCCCAAGGCGCTCGCCCTCACTCCGGTGGCGCCGCCCAAAAAACAAAAGGTCGCCAAGAAGGCAACCCCCAAACCGAAGCGGGTTACGGTGAAGGTGGGTCGTCGTGGTGGCAGTGCAACGGCGACGAAGCCGTAGCCCCGTCGTAGAGCATCAGTGTTGCGTCAGAAGTAGATGACCTTACGGGCCCGTTCGGTGACTAGGTCGATATCGTCTGAGTAGGCGCCGGTGGAGAGGTACTTCCATCCGGCGTCGCACACGATGGTGACAATCACACCGTGGTCGATCTCTTCTGCACATTTCACCGCCGCCGCCATGATGGCCCCCGAGCTGATACCAGCAAAGATACCTGTCTCGCGAATGAGCCGACGGGTGCATTCGATGGATTCACGAGGACCAATGACCTTCTTGCGGTCCAACAACTCGAAGCCGTTGTTGTCGGTGAAGATCGGTGGGATGTAGCCGTCGTCGAGACTGCGCAATCCGTCCACCATTTCACCTGATGGGGGCTCCACTGCCCACACCTGCACCGCAGGGTTCATCTGTTTCAGGTACGAGCCCACGCCCACCAATGTGCCGCTGGTGCCGAGCCCGGCGATGAAGTGAGTGATCTCGGGGCAATCGCGCCAGATCTCTGGACCGGTCCCTTCGAAGTGAGCCTTGGGGTTGGCCGGGTTGGCGTATTGGTACAAGTAAACCCACTCCGGATTGTCCATGGCCAACTGTTGGGCGTACTTCAATGCACCGTTGGACCCCTCGCTGCCTCTCGACAAGATGATTTCGGCGCCGAACGCTTCCAGGGTTTGGCGACGCTCTGCCGTCACGTTTTCTGGCAGCACGATCTTGAGGTGATAACCCCTCTGCGCGCATACGAGTGCCATACCGATACCGGTATTGCCCGACGACGACTCGATCAACGTGCTTCCCGATTGCAGCAATCCTTCGCGCTCGGCCTCATCAATCATGGACACAGCAATGCGGTCCTTCACCGAGCCGCCCGGATTTTGTCCTTCGAGCTTGGCCAGGATGCGCACATTGGGGTTGGGACTGAGTTGGCTGACCTCCACCAACGGCGTATTGCCGATGAGGTCCAACACGTTCTTGACTACTGCCATGGATCAGCCTTTGATGCGGTGGCGGGTGACCCGGTTGGGGTCACGCCCCACCGGCAACGGCGGGCAGGATCGACATCACGTCGCCGTCCTTGACAGGTGCGTCCAGTTTGCCGATGTAGCGAACGTCGTCATCGTTGAGATACACGTTGACGAACTTGTGCAGCGTGCCATCAGGCGTGACGATCTGGCCTGCTATACCGGGGAACTGCACCACCAGATCAGCAATGAGTTCGCCCACTGTGGCGCCGGTGGCAGCCACCTTGGACTGCCCACCGGTATGCGGACGCATGATGGTGGGGATGCGGATATCGACGGCCATGGAGTGCTCCTCAGAAGGTGAACGCTGACAGTCTAATTCCCGACCGTCACTGTCGGGAATCGAGTGTCAGCCACCAACAACCACGGGCTCTTCGGTGATGTTCCCGTTGACGATGAGGTAACTGCGCAAAGTGGGGGCTTCGTCACGCAGCGACACGATGAGGTAGTGCCAGGACGGGTCCGGGGCGCTGGCGATGTCGGTGGGTGACGGGTAGGCATCGGTGTGGGTATGGCTGTGCACGACCCCGATGATCTCCAGGCCACGATCCTCGGCATCACGTTCGGCGTGTAGGTGCTCTTTTGGCGCCACGGTGTACACCTTGGCGGAATGGGCATCGTTTGCGGTGGCGTAGAACACACTGGCTGTGGCTGTGGCGGTTGCAGTGGCGTTGGCTGCTCCAGCCAGCCCACCCAACAGCCCACAAGCCTCCATCGGGAGGCCGTCGTAGGCGTGGGCCACGATGGCGCTGTATGTGGAAGCGGTGAGCTGCAGCACAGGGCTGAGGCTATCGGGCGGTACCCTGTGCGGTCTCATGGCGAAGAAAGGGTCCCCCTCCAGCAAAACCGAAGTGGCACGCGA
>JAYVGK010000357.1:0-2815 GCA_043772215.1 Acidimicrobiales bacterium
GTAGCACCACCGCCCCCGGCGTGTACAACTTCAATGTGGTGGGCCGTAGCGGCACCAATAGCCAAACGGTGGCGTTGCAACTCACGGTCACGGCCAATACGCCCGGTTTCGGCCTGTCTGCCCAACCGGCCACGCAAGCCGTGGCCCGAGGATCGGTGGCCACCTACACCATCACTGCGGCCAGTACTGGGGGCTTCAATGGCGCCATCGCTTACTCCGTTGCGGGACTCCCCAACACGGCCACGGCTGTGATTGAACTCACGGCTACGGGCGCCACGGTGAAAATCACCACCACCGCCGCCACTGCCCCCACCACCTATCCGTTGCAGTTCATCGGTAAGAGCGGCACCCTCACGTCCACCGTTCCCGTGGACATGGTGGTCACGGCGCCCGCCAGTTGAACTTCGCGCTGTTTCCCTCTGATCGTGGCGGGTAGTAAGCAGACAACTATGTTCACTGATATGTCTACTGTTGGTCTTGCACCGTACGAGCACTGATGGCCGTCATTCTGGGCGAACGCCCCAACGCCGAGAGCGCTGTCGAACACAAGGGTCCGTGGGCGATGGTGCCATGGCGCACCATCGTGGCCGCCACCTTGGTGGTGGCCACATTCATCGGACTCGTCATCGTTCTCATCGCAGTACAACGGGTGGTGGCCTGGATTGTGATCGCTGGGTTCTTCGCCATCGTGCTGGCCCCACCAGTGCGCATCGTGCAGCGACGCGTCGGCGGACATCGTGGCATTGCCACCGCCATTGTGATGACTTCCACTCTGGCGGTGGTGGCTGGCGCCATCGCTCTGTTCGTGCTGCCCATTCGCAGCCAAATTCTGCAGAGTGCGTCGGACCTGCCGGGCACGGTTCGCGACGCAGCCGAGGGCAAAGGTCCGGTAGGAAACATCGTGACCCGACTGAACATCGACAGCTACGTGCGGAGCAACCAAGACTCGTTACAGAGATGGGCCGATGATATAAGTGGGTCGTCCGTTTCCATCGCCCAAAGCGTGCTCGGCGGAGTGCTGGCCACCGTCACCATTTTCGTAGTGGCCTTCTTGTTCCTCACCCAGGCCGGAGCTATGGGCCGCACGTTGGTAGAAGTGGTGCCGCCCAGACGGCGAGACATGGCGAGACGCATGGCCGCCGATACCAGTGCCGCAGTCAGCGGCTACATGGTGGGGAACCTCATCATCTCCTTGGTGGCGGGCACCACCGCATTCATTTGTCTATTGGCACTCGGTGTTCCCAATGCTGCCGTGTTGGCCATTTGGGTGGCCTTTGCGGATCTGATTCCTTTGGTTGGCGCCACGCTTGGCGCCGTAGTGGCGGTGCTGGCGGCATTCCTCCACAACCCCACGGCCGGCATCGTGTCGCTGGTGTTCTTTGTCATTTATCAGCAGTTCGAAAACAGCATTCTGCAAACCAACGTGATGTCTCGAACGGTGAAGGTCAACCCCTTGATGGTGTTGCTCAGTGTGGTACTCGGAGTGGAACTGTTCGGTATAGCCGGAGCCCTACTGGCCCTGCCGGTGGCGGGTTCTGTTCAGGTGGTGGTAGGAGAGGTATGGCGAGAATTTCATCGCGAGCTACTCGTACTTCCGGACGACTATGAGCACGGGTCCAATCCGTGAACGGGCCGAGCTCCGGCAGCGTTCTCCACACGGTTGCGTCGGGCGCGCAATGGCCACCATGGACCCCTCTTTGTTCTCCGGCAGACTCGTGTCCAGGCACAGAGGAGATTCCAGGCTCGAGAGGGTAGAAAGTCCCGCTCAGCGGGTAGTTCGACCCTCTTACCCGCCGACACGGCTGCGGCGAAACCAACGCGCAGGTCGTTCGATCAGAACGCGATGTTTCATATGGACGCTTTGGGGGCACACTGCACACTGCAGCATCGGCGCTGACCAGGGCAGGAGACTCCCATGATCCCCGACCAGCCAGCCACCAACGAAGAAATCCGGCGGCACCTGGAGTCTGAGGATTGGGTCTGGCTACAGGACGCGTATCAGCGGGGCACGCTGACAAGCGTGAAGCACGACGTGGGCTCGCATGAGTACCGCCAACTAGCCGCAGCCATTGGCACGCGCGACCTGCTCAGCACTCAGGAGATCGTTGGTGCGGCGGACACGGTTCCCGTTGCGGCGTCTCGGTACGTGGAACCGTTACGACCCAAACGACGATGGATCAGCGAGAACGTCCTTGCGATCGGAGCCGTATCGGTGGTGGCCGTCGTGGCCATTGTTGGGTTTGGCGCCCTGCGCCACGGCAACGATGTGGCTCCACTCACCACCCCTGCGGCCCTACCGGTGGCGTCTCCTTTCATTGGCGACGCAGTCACGGTTGCCTCCCGATCACCGACGTTTGCGCCGTTCTTGGAAATGGTGCAATCGGCCGGCCTCACCGAGGAGATGCGGACCGCCTCGCCGCTCACCGTGTTCTTGCCCACCGAGTCAGCCATTGCCGATCTGCCTGCTGGCGTCCGCTCCGCCTTACGCAAGCCCGTCAACCACGAGTTGCTGATCCGTATCGTTCGATTCCATATGGTTGCTGAGTTGATCCGCCCGCAGAAATTGGTGACTGGTGAATTGTCCACTCTGGCCGGTGATCGCATCGCACTACAACGAGTGCCGAGCGGCGCACTCGCCATCGGCGGGGCCGCACCAAGTGGGGAGGTCACGGCATCCAACGCCAACCTCATCGCCATCAATCACCTACTGCTTCCCCCAGGCATCAGCTTTGACACCATTGTCAACCCAAACTCTTCATCAACCACCGTTCTGGGCTGACGCCAGAACGCTACGTCATGCCGCCGGGCGACCGAA
>JAYVGK010000358.1:0-1558 GCA_043772215.1 Acidimicrobiales bacterium
CTGCTGTTCATGGACGTGCGCTCTGCCGAACTCACCAAATACGCCGCCAATGCAATGTTGGCGACCCGTATCAGCTTCATGAATCTCATGGCCCAACTGTGCGAGCGCACTGGCGCCGACATTGGATCCGTACGCCAAGGTATGAGCTCAGACCCTCGGATTGGGCAGCAGTTCCTTTATGCCGGTATCGGATATGGCGGATCGTGTTTTCCCAAAGACGTACAAGGACTCATCAGTACCGGCGCCACATTGGGGATGGGTATGGGCCTGCTGGAAGAGGTTGAGGCCATCAACAATCGTCAAAAGCTGTTGATGGTGGAACGCGCCACGGCACTGTTGGGGTCACTGGCGGGTCGACGCGTCACGGTATGGGGCCTGGCATTCAAACCGAATACCGATGACGTGCGCGACGCCCCTGCACTCGTCATCATCCAAGCCTTGGTGGACGCAGGCGCCGAAGTGGTGGCATACGACCCGGTGGCCACCGACCGCGCCCGCGGGTATCTCGGTGATATCTGCACATACGAGCTCGATGCCTATGCTGCGGTTGATGGAGCTGATGCCTTGATCCTGGCCACCGAGTGGCCAGAGTTCCGTACGCTCAACGTAGAAGAGTTGGCCAGCCGGATGCGGGGGCGGTTGATTCTTGATGGCCGCAATGTGCTCGATGCCGAAGAGCTGCGGGCCAACGGGTTTGTGTACCAAGGCGTGGGATTGCCCGAACCGGTGAGCGAAGAGATCCACTCATGAGTGTCACGTTGGTGGCTGGTGGGGCGGGGTTTCTTGGTTCGCACATGTGCCGACGACTGTTGGGGCTTGGCGACGTGGTGATCTGTGTGGACAACCTGAGTACCGGTCGTCACATCAACGTGGCTGACATGGCCGATCATGAGCGTTTTCACCACGTGAAGCACGACATCACGGTGGCTCTGGAGCAGAACGCCACGTTGACGGCGTTGTTGGAAGCTCACCCCGTAAGCCGTATCTGCAACTTCGCGTCGCCGGCCAGCCCGTTTGCCTACGCCGCCATGCCGGTGGAGACGTTGATGGTTGGTTCTATCGGTATGCGTCATCTATTGGACCTGGCCCTACGTACCGGGGCGCGCATTTTGCAGTCGTCCACCAGTGAGGTGTACGGCGATCCCGACGTCCACCCGCAGCCTGAGACGTACTGGGGTCGGGTCAATCCCATTGGCCCTCGCAGTATGTACGACGAGTCCAAACGATTTGCCGAAGCGCTGTGTGCGGCCTACGAACGTACCCACGGCGTGGACCTGAGGATGGCTCGCATCTTCAACACCTACGGGCCGGCCATGAGTCCCGAAGACGGTCGGGTGGTCACCAACTTCATCGGCCAGGCGTTGCGCAACGATGACATCACCATCTTCGGCGACGGCTCACAGACCCGTAGCTTCTGTTACGTGGATGACGAGATCTCCGGCTTCATGGCCCTGCTGGAATCCAACGTACGGGGCCCGGTGAACATCGGCAATCCCGTTGAATTCACCATGATCGAACTGGCTCATCTGGTGCTCGAGCTCACTGGGTCGCAGTCGTC
>JAYVGK010000359.1:0-10442 GCA_043772215.1 Acidimicrobiales bacterium
CCACCACTTGACCGGCCCGACGACGCCAGGGGCCAAGACCATTGAGCAGCGGAGTGTCCCTTCGTCCATGAACACGACGGCACAACAATAAGCCTGATACGCGTCATCAGTTGATGAACCGGATAGGCGCTCTGCCAAGCGCGCATACCACCGACATAACCGTTGAACCGTATCGAGTGCCGACATGGGATTTCACCAGTCATAGTCACGGGTGGCGGTGCGGAACTGGGAAAGCATGTGACGTTGGAATATCAGTTGTTTCCCAACTGGACCACTTCGAACTGTCTCAGGCCTTCCCCGGTCCAACTGATGCCAGTCGCACCACCGTGGTAGGGCAAGTTCTGCCTCCGATATGTCAGAGTCGATGCAGGCTCGATGCCGCCGCAGCTTTGACATGCTCCTGGCAGTGACCGTGGCGGAGGATTTCACCGCCTGCGAACGGATCCGGCGAAACCTGAGTGGCGGCTCTCCTTCCGCCGTTCGCCTCGGACGCAACGAGCCTGCTCTGATTAACTTCCACCAGACCTTGCGCCACCGCCTGGGCTGACCATTTTTTCCGGTACCGCGCCGGGGGCTGGCAGGCTGAGATGGTGAATAAAGCAGACATGCTCGTCATCGGGGGCGGGCCGGCGGGTGCAGCCGCAGCCATCCGAGCGGCGCGAGCCGGGGTGAAAGTCACACTGTTCGAAAAGGGCCCGCATGGGCGAGACAAGGTGTGCGGGGACGGACTCACGCCCCGAGCGATTGCTGCGTTGCATCAACTCGACATCGACATCAGTGCCGCCCACCGCATCGATGGTTTGCGCATGATTGCCGGCAAGAAGCGTCGAGAGCTGGAATGGCCCACTACGGACCGTTTTCCCAATCACGGGGCGGTATGGCCCCGCCGTAAGTTCGATAAGCACCTCATTGATGTGGCGATCGCCGCCGGTGCCGACGTCCGATTCAGCACCGAGGCCATGCCCATCGTCGACGGTGGACGGGTTCTCGGCGTGAGCGCAGGCGGCGAGAACTTCGAGGCCCCCATGACGGTGTTGGCGGCCGGAGCACAGGGTGCCGCGGCCACCCTCCTGGGAGCTCAGCGCCAACCCGACGAACCATTCGGGCTGGCCATCCGGGCCTACGCAGCCACACCGCGCCACGCCGAACGACATTTGGAAGCATGTCTGTCATTGCGCGATGAACACGGAACCCCGGTCCCTGGATACGGATGGATGTTTCCCGCTGGTGACGGCACCGTCAACATTGGCGTGGGCGCGCTCAGCACCATGAAGGGGTTCAAGCTTCTCAACCTCAACACATTGCTTGACCAGTACGCCGCACTCGTACGCGATGAGTGGTCATTGGGGCCGTATATCGAAAAACCACGGGCATGGCGACTGCCAATGAGTAGTAACTGTCGCCACGGTCCGGGCTGGGTGGCCATTGGCGATGCGGCCGGCTTTGTGAACCCGATGAACGGGGAAGGAATCGACTACGGCTTGGAAAGCGGCATGCTGGCCAGTGACCTGTTCATTGCCGATCCAGTCTCGGCGCCAGACCGCTACGACCACGAAGTAGGTGAGCGCTTCGATGCTTTCCTTCGCACGGGCCGCCGCTTCAGCTTCATCATCGGCCATCCGCTGCTGTTGCGAAGCGGGTTGCGGGTGGCGGTCGGAACGCAGTCTGCGGCCAACATCACGTTGGCCGTGATGGGCAACCTCATAGACAACGAAACACCGGGTGCAGCTGGATTGGTGATGCGCCTGGCGGACCATGTGTTGGGTATTGCCGATCCGCTGTTGCGCAAGACGCGTGCCAAGGACCGATAGGTCGGTAGGCGCCGCTTTTGGCGGAGTGAACATCAGACGGCGAAGTGAATACCTACTCATTGGATAGCGTGTATCTGATGAGGGACTGCGTCCTCTGTGGTGTGTGTGGAATAACCCACACACACCACAGGAGGGTCCATGAAAGAGAAACTGAGTACCGAGCAAATTTCCCGGGCAATCAGTCCGGAAACCATCAACGTCCATGTCCCGATCGAAGTGATGTGGGACTCTGACCGTCTGCAAGGCCTGAAGAAGGACATCCTTGGTCGCCTTGGCTGTCTGGCGTGCACCTCTGGCTTCGACATCCGCTGGCGCACGCGACGCGACTACATCGTGAATCCAGCTCTCGAGATCCGCGAGTACACCGAGTTCGGAAGGTGAGTCGATTCGACCTCGGGGTGGGTCTGGCACTGATGCCAGGTCTGGTTGATGAGATTGATGCCGTATGGAATCTCATCGACTGCCTCGAGGTTGAGCCGCAGACCTTCTGGTTGGAGACCGGTGACCCGGTGCAACCATTCCGTTTGGAGCATGACGAGCTACTCGCTGTCACTCGCAGATTTGATTCGCTTTTGGCCCATGGGGTGACCACTCCGGTGGGCGGATCACGGCTTCCGGCCCCGTTCATGGCTCGACTGTTTGCCGAGACTGTCACGGTGTTGGACGCCGCCCTAGTAAGCGAGCATCTGTCGTTCAATGAGTCAACCGGTTGGGGAGAGGCGTTCAGCTCGGCGTTCTTCTTGCCTCCCCGTCAAACGTGGGCCGGGGTGGATGCTGCAGTGGCATCCATCTCGGCGTTGCGAGGTAACTTGACGATGCCGTTCTCGGTAGAAACTCCGGTGAGTTATTTACAACCCCGTGCTGACGAATTGGATGACGGGACCTTTATGAGCGAGGTGTCCACCCAGGCCGATTGCGGGATCCTTCTCGATTTGCACAACCTCTGGACCAATGAGCGAAACGGTCGTCAGTCAGTGGCTGACTACATTGCGCAGGTGCCCTTGGAGCGGGTGTGGGAGGTTCATCTGGCCGGTGGGCTGGAGCACAACGGCTATTGGCTGGATGCCCACAGCGGACTGCTACACCCAGATCTCCTCGGCGTGGCCGCCGCAGTGCTGCCGCTCCTGCCAGAGGTCCGCGCCGTGGTGTACGAAATTCTGCCCGAGTTCGTGGTGCAGAACGGAATCAACGTTCTACGCACTGACCTCGAATCGGTGCACCGATTGGTGCAGACGTGTCGCATGCGCCGAACCGCTGCGACGAGGGTCGCCCACCATGCGTCACCCAACCAAGTGACCCGAGCATCTGAGGCGCCAACAGATTTGAGTCCTGCGGTGTGGGAGCAGACACTTGCCCATCTCGCCATCGGTCGAGACGACGGAGGGGATGCGGCCTTAGCCCACGAAATGATTGCCGACCCCGGACTTGCTCTGATTCGCGAGTTGGTGGCTGCGGGCCGGTCGGGAAGAGTCTCATCGAGTCTGCCTTTGACCATCGAGTTGCTGATCTCACTCTTTGGTATCGGTGTGGTGGACCAACTGTTGGCAACGTATGCCGCGCAAACACTTCCTGGTTTGTGGGGCTCACAAGAGGGGCGCCGGTTTGCGGATTGGGCACAGGTCCACTTCAGTGATGAACCGTTGATCCAGGCAACTTTGAGCCTCGATGTTGCCACTCTTGACTATTTGCTTGATGCAATACCGCAGACGTTGACCATCGCATTTGACCCAATGGATTTGATGGCCAGGATCAAGACCAACACCACCCAGGACACCATCCAAGGCGTGTACTGCGTAACAGTTGGTCCCTAACCAATTGCTACTGACGCAACCACGGCGTGGTCATGGACACCAAGTCAGGCCCCTGGCAGAGGCGAATACGGAAAAACGAGTCTGCGGTTTCACACTGGAAGCGACCATGTTCATCGAGATGAAACTCATGCGACCCCATGGTGGTGTCCACGATGACTCGATCTGCTGCTGCGTCTGGTGACACCTGTCCGATGACAGTACGGCCGTCGGGCAGCAGGTCAACATCAAGTGTGGTGGGCGGGTTGGCGGTGGTGGACCGGGTGGAAAATGAAAGTAAGCGACCCTGCCCAGAGCTGTCTCGCATGACGGTGGCATCATCAGCCAACGAGTCATAGATGAGTTCCGCCAGTTGACCGTCGACGGCGCTGAGCTCTGGTGCCATACGGGCCACCGCCAACACATCGTTGGGCATGTCGTCATCTCGGAGTGCTCTGGACAGCAACGAGAGCAACTGTTGATCATCGGTGAAATCTGCAGGCTGGGGCGTGAAGGATATTAAAAATGGTTGTTCAATCAACGTATAAGTCCTTCCACGTACGGAGCGAGTTCAGGCATACGGCGGAGGCGGTCGAGCAACCGGCGTCGAGTGGGTCCAATGCTGCCGCGCGGCACCCCGAGACGTGAGGCGATGTCGTCGTAGGCCAAGGGCGGTTCTTGCATGAGGAGTCGCAGCAGATGTTGGGCCTCGTCGGGGAGTCGGGCGAAAGCGCGGGCCAATGCCGCCCGTAGCTCATCATCAATGAGTTGTTCGTCGTGGGGTCGGACGTCGACCAATGCAGCGCGGCTGTCACCACGTTGGCGCTGAGAGGAACGCACGATGGCCACCACTTCGTTGCGGGCCACGGCCGCCACCCATCCCGGCAACTTGGCCGGCTCACGAACCGTTCCAAGTCGTTCGTAAAGTCGGAAGAACGTGGCTGCACACGCATCTTTGCGATCTTCAGCGGAAAGACTTGATCCCAAAACGGTTTTCCACACCACGCCGCTGAGGCGCTGCACGAGTGTGTCCCACGCATGGTGATCTCCGGCCAATGCTGCGCTGACCAAGGCCGAGAAATCGACGTCGTCAACCGTCTCAGGCACGGAACAGACCCTACAACAGTGGCCTGGAGCGTCCGAGGTGAGCGCAGAGTGGTGCGATCCGGGGGAACCTGCGTACTCATGCATCGTTCACGATCGTCCCCAGCATGGGCAGTCGGGCCAGAGCAGCACCGTGAATGACTCGTCGGATGACCGTGGCACAGTCCTGACCGGTGGTCATCATCTCCCGGGCAATGCGTGCACCCACTGCGGGAGCGGCGAATGACGTACCGCTCCATCGCGCCCAACCAGTCTGTTGCAGGAGGTCAGAATCTCCTCCCGCCCCAGGGACTCCCGCCCCAGGAGTCTGCAGGAACGTACTGATGATGTCGCAACCGGGTGCGCACGCAGTGACCCACGGCCCGTAGTTGGTGAACGGAGCGGGGCCGATGGGCGAGAGGGCGGCTACTCCCACCACTTCATCGAAGGCGGCCGGCCAGGCCGGGCGACAAGTTGCGTCGTTTCCAGCGGCAGCCACCACGGCCACACATTTCGTAGGGTCCCGGCGGCCCGGTTTGAGGATGCGCTCGATGGCCGCAGCGATGGCGACGGGGGGATCATCGTCCTCGCAGTAACCGGCAAAGGACATGTTTACGATGGAATACGGCGGCATTTCTGGGTCGGGAAAAGCCGCATCGAGGGCGACGGCCACGGTCCAATCATCGGTGTCACCAAAAGCCTTGGTGACCTCGCGTACATCCACCACCACTCCTGGCGCCAGCCGGGCGAGGATGCCGGCTATGAATGTGGAGTGTCCTTGGCACGGGTCGAGGAAGTGGTCACCGTCGGTATCGATGCGCTCCTCGTCTACGGTGCCGATGCACGGCCCACTCGCCGCCGCCGATCGCCATGGCGACGGTGCGTATCCGGTGTCCAAGACGAGAACCCGACACGGAATATCAACCGTCGGGGGTGCGGGCAGCGACGCCGGCGCAGCCACTGGATGCGCCGTAGTGCGCGAGGGGCCGGTGCGTTGATGTGCGCCACCGGCAAACGGGTCACGACATCCGGGCGCGCAGCACCGGCATTGCCCCGACCCTACGGGTGAGCCCCAGCCGACGGGTGAGCCCCAGCCGACGGGTGAGCCTTCCGCCATGGCGGCGGCGAACAGCACGTGGTTTGGTCGGGCTATGAATCCGCCTGACCGCAACGCCCGAGAAGCGCCGAGGGGGTCACCTACCCCCGTGAGCCGCACGAGGGTACCGACTTCGAGTTCATCGGCGCCCCCGGGCTCCACCGAGTCCCATGAGATAGCCAGGCGGCGCAACTGCGGCAGCGACGTGGACACCGTGATGAGTTCGTTTGGGCGGTATGCAAAGGATCGCCCTTGGGTAGAAGGACTGAAGTGCACGCGCTTGTCCCACGGACCGGAGTTCGACTGATCCTTTCGAGTTTCAGTTGGCTTGATCATGATGGCTCTCTCTGTCGTGCTTCGTGGACCCCGTGCCGACCCGGCGCTCCATCTCTATAGAGTCGGGTCGAATGTGACAGATACATCGAATCTCGTCGAGCAGTCGCCGTCAGATCCCCTATCAGCGCGCGCCCGTTTGCTGCTCGATCTGGTGCAGCGAGACCCCCGCTCAGCCTGGGTGGAAGCGCGCTCAATTCTCGACCTCACTCACATCGGCACCTCGGTGTGGCTCCTGGCCATGTGGGGCCTTGGTCGCTGCGAGATTGAGTTGGGTGACGACAAGAGCGCCACCATCACCCTGCGTCAAGCAGTCCTCGCAGCCTCGCGTGGTGATGACCGCGAACTGGAAGTATCAATACGTATAAGTCTGGCCCTGGCCCGTTCTCAATCGGGTTCAACAGCGGCGGCACTCTCTGAACTGCGTCGCGCGCAACGCCATATGTCGGCGTCGGCGGAGGCAACTCTGCGAAACCAGCGGGCGCTGATCCTGTTCCAAGTCGGTCGACTTCGAGAAGCGGTGGCCGAGGCGGAACTGGCCCTCGACTCCATTGACTCCCGTGGCTCTGGTGATGACACCAATGATCCATTGGGAATGGTTCGGCTGCGTATGAACCGAGGTATCGCACTACTCAACATGGGCCGATTCGCCGAAGCGGCCACTGACTTCGTCACGGCCCAAGGGCTGGCTGAGCGTAGTGACCACGAACTTATAGCGGCATCCTCAGTACACAACCAAGCCGTGGTGAAGGCGCGCCAGGGTCATCTCAATGAGGCCTTTTCCCTCTTTGGGGAGGCCGAACAGCGCTATCAGGGGATTGGCTCGCCCGATCGGGTGATGTCGATTCTGGCTGGTGACCGGGCCGAAGCACTACTTCTGGCGGGACTCGTGGATGAGGCCGATCGATCTTCGGCAACTTCGGTTTCGTTGGCGGCCCTCACGGCCAACCGCACGCAACAAGCGGAGTCGTTGCTGTTGCGTGCTCGCGTGCTACTGGTCGCCGACATGGCATCAGATGCACGTACGACGGCCGAACAAGCTGCTCGGATGTTTGCCGCCGAGGGGCGAACTCCATGGGTGGCCTATGCCCGATACATTGCGCTGCGAGCCGAGTTCTCGTCACTTGATCCGGCGCTCGTGGGCGATTGGGTGAAACGAGCCCGTGCCGTCATTTTGCAGCTTCGTAAGGCGGGGTGGGGTGTAGAGCCAGTGCATATCGCCACGTTCATCGGGCGAGCGGCATACCTCCACGGTCTCGGTGATGACTTCCTCGATGAACTCAGTGAAGCGTCGTTGCAGCGCAGCCGAGGTCCGTCCAACACCCGAGCGATGGCCTGGTTCGCCGAGGCCATTCGATGTCGAATCGTCGGCGACCATCAAGGATGTGATCGCTCATTGCACACGGGGCTTGACCTGTTGGAGCGCCAACGAGGCCTTCTTGGGGCGACGGACCTGCGGGCCGGGGCCAGTCTGTGGGGGCGAGATCTGGCGCAATTCGGGATCGATCTAGCGCTCGAAGGCGGCGATGCACACAGCGTGTTGCGGTGGGTGGAGAGGTGGCGAGCTTGGACGGTGTTGAACCCCGTTGGTGCCCATGCCGTCGCCACTGATCAGGCTGGCACCAAATCCTTGATTTCGGGGGAAATCGCTGATGCCTTACGCACCATTCGTTCGCTCGAGGTGGAGTTGGCGCAGGCCGAGCCCGGTTCTACTGGCCGCTTGGAGTTGCAACGCGCCATTCGGGGGGCCGAAGGGCAGGTTCGCGCTCGGTATCGAACACTTCCGAGCCTTACACCTACGGGCGTGGCTACGGGTGCCGTCCGGCCCGAATTTCATGGGGATCTTGCTCGAGCACTTGGAGCTCGAACGCTGGTTGAGTACGTCACCAACGGCCACACCATGCATGCAGTGGTGGTCAGCCAGATGGGAACCACCCTCCACGAGATAGGGCTAGAGGCGGCGGTCTCACTGGAGATCAACTATCTCAACACGGCCATGATGAGAGGGCTGAGGGTGGGGGCGGCCAGACCCGGATCACGCAGCGATGCAGTGGAGGTGGCGGCGCGTGGCCTGCAGAGAATGATTCTCGACCCGTTGCCCATTGAACAGCGCGATGTCATCATCGTGCCCACCGGTTCGCTGCACCGCCTGGCCTGGGGTGCGCTGCCCGCGCTACGCACGAGAGCGTTCAGCTTGGCGGTGAGCGCCACCCATTGGATGCGCACCAGTAGGCGCGCTGGTACGCGTATCGAGCAACCGCGACATGAGGTGGTGTTGGTGGCGGGCCCGGGTCTTCCCGGTGCAGAACGCGAGATTGGCGCCCTCCAGGGCCTTTACGGAAATGCCACGGTCCACACAAATGCTGCGGCCACCGTGGACGAGGTGCTGTTTGCAGTTGAACAGTGCGGGCTGGTCCACATTGCGTGCCACGGCTTGTTTCGTCACGACAACCCGATGTTCTCCTCGATGCGGCTTCATGACGGGTCGCTCACCGTCCACGATCTCGAACGATTGCGGTCGGTCCCTGAAACTTTGGTGCTGTCGTCGTGTCACGGAGCCATCAACAGCGGTGGCTCGTCCAACGATTTGGTGGGAGTGGCGGGAGTGCTGTTGTCGCTCGGAGTCCACTGGATTGTGGCCCCGGTGATGCCAATACCGGACCATGCCGCCGTCGATGTGATGGTGGATCTACATGCCGCATTGCGCCGGGGGGTCACTCCCGATGTGGCCTTGGCCGAGGCCCGCATGATTGCGGCTGCTGCGTCGAACTCTGCGCAGGCTCTGACGGCGCAGGCTTTCGTGGTGTTCAGCGGCGCTTCGGCCTTCACGCGCTGACCTGTGTGTTGAGTTTGACCAAACGTATGTATCCAGGCGGGCTCCGGCGCGTCTAGGTCTTGAATCTTCACTCCGAGAGGACTGATTCGAGCAAGCGGGCACGATGTGCCGGTCCCGAATACGACGGGGGGACCGGCGCAGAGTCCTGCGATTGCAACCCTGGCTACTCCTAGATCATCGGGAATCGTCCATGCGACTCTTGGCGTCCGCCAGTGCCTTTCGGATGATCGCCTCCACATGAACGGGGTCGATACCCAGTTGGTGTCCCACATGAACCGACCAAACCTCTGCGCGCAGATTGTTCTCGAAGTCGATTTCAGAACGAAGGTCGGCCCGAGCTGATTGGCGGTTCTGGCTGATCATCACGAACGTGGCCAAGAAGATCGCCTCCAGACTCACGATCATGGTGAGCAGGCCAAACGGGAACCGGTCGAATTCCCATCCCAGACCGGCCAGCCCTACATTCAGCGCAATCCACAATCCGAACCATGCCATATGGACGTATACGAATTTCATAGAGCCGGCCACCGTGGTGATCTTGTCAGCAGAGCGATTTTCGGCTCGTCGGATGGTGGTCCGTAGTCCTCGTTCGGTCTGCACCACCGATTCGACAATGCCGAAGCTGCCATCGTGGGCACCGTCGGCTCCGTCCAGGGCATTGCATGCCGGGCAATCGTGAACATGCGGTGGCGCGATTGAGTCCATGACCCCCATTCTGACCATGGTTGGTGTGGACCAGGCGTGGTCGCGCATATTGACCGAACGCTTTGAGCGATCGATTAACTATTTGGAACGGGCTGGTGGTACGATGTAGGTCCGCTATCTGTCGCTCCAGAAAGGGCGCCTTCCACCATGATCCACATGCTTGCAATCGATATTCCAGGGCTGTCGGCCTCGCATTATGCGTTGATCTACAACCTGTTTTCACTGGTGTTCGCCGCCATGACGTTCACAGCGTTGTATCTGTTGGTACAGCGCAATACCGTGGCGCCAGCTTATCGAACAGCCGTGACGGTGTCGGCCATGGTGTGCTCGATCGCCGCATACCACTACTTCAGGATCTTCGAGAACTTCCGCGACGCGTATCCGGGCGGAGCTTCCACCACCGCAGCACACATGCTCTCGAGCGTTCGCTTCAACGAGGGATATCGCTATGTCGATTGGCTGCTCACCGTGCCGCTGCTACTGGTAGAAACCATTGCGGTGTTGGCCTTGGCCAAATCGGAGCAGAAGTCACTGCTGTGGAAGTTGGTCCCCGCAGCCACTGCCATGATTCTTCTGGGCTACCCCGGTGAGGTGGCCAACAGCAATGGTCCTCGTGTGGTGTGGGGCCTGGCGTCCACCGTGCCGTTCCTTTATGTGGTGTACGTGCTGTTCAAGGAGCTCGGTGCATCGTTGGAGCGTCAGCCCGCCGACGTCCGCCACACCGTTTCCATGCTGCGTTTGGCTATCCTCGGCCTGTGGGGCGTGTACCCCATTGCCTACCTGTTCCCCGT
>JAYVGK010000360.1:0-1540 GCA_043772215.1 Acidimicrobiales bacterium
TCCGGGAACAACGTGGCATAGGCCCGCCCCAGTTGTCCCCCATAGGAGTAGCCGAGGAAGGTGATGGTGGGTTCGCCCATGGCGGCGCGCACGGTGTCCATGTCGCGGGCGTTGGTCTCGGAGTCGGTGGTGAGCAGTTCTTGACTGGCGTTGAGCTTGCATGCCGCCGTGTAGCGCAGCCGTGCATCACGATTGGTGGACAGATCGGTGATGTTGCCGCAGCGAAATGGGGTGCTACGGGGGAGACCGCGCGAGTCGACGCCGATGAGGTCGAATCGCGCTCGTAGTTCAGCAGGCAGACGTTTTTCCAGCGTCTGCAGCACAGACACCGACGAGCCGCCCGGTCCGCCGGGGTACATGAACAGCGCCCCAATACGATCGGCCGAGGTGGCCCGGCTACGAATCACTTGAAGTGTGAGATTTTCTCCTGGCTGGTCGTAGCTGCGCGGCACCACCACTCGGGCACAGTCGTAGGTACTGCACGGGGTCCACGTAATCGGCGTGGGGACGAACGCCACCGCCGGTGCCAGTGTCGTTGTGGCGGGAGCTGGCGTGGTCGTGGAGGTGGTGGATCTGGGTGCCGTCGTGGTGGTGGTGGTGACGGCCGGCACTCGCAGCCTGGCTTTGAGCCCTTTGCGGACGGCAGCGTTGGTGGATGACGGGGCCAACGTCACCAGCGACAGTCCCACCACCACCAGCCCAGAGAGAAGCGCACTACGTCGACCGAGCATCCACTTAGCTTCCCCCAGTTCCACGGGCTCCACCGCACCTGTTACCCGGTGCCGCGTTCCGCGTACCAGTATGGGGAGATGAGCGTTACCGCCACCCAGGACCTACGCCTCGGCCTCACCGCCGAGTTGGTCAATGCCACTTCCTATGACAATGCAGTGAGTCGCTTCGCCGAGCGTCGTATTCCGTTGCCCACGTTCGCCCAATTGGCCCATCCTGAGACTGCCCCAGCCGCCGCCATTGCTTCGCTGAACGGGGTGGATCCCGATGCCGCCGATGCCGCCAACCTGTGGCGGGTCAACTGGTACAACGATGCCAGTCGCTCCGGGCGGGTGGACGTGCCCCAGCATGTAGTGCTGCCCCCGTCGCTCACCGGCGTGGACGCCAAGGTAGTGGTGGTGCTGGGCAACAAGTTCCCCATGATCCGAGCGCACAAGGTACTGGCTGCTTATTCATGTCTGGCCCCGCGTATCGTCACCGGTCAGTTCGACCCCACCACGCAGCGCGCCATCTGGCCATCCACCGGAAACTACGCGCGCGGAGGGGTTGCCATCAGCCGCATCATGAGCAGTCGGGGTACTGCGGTGTTGCCCGAAGGTATGTCCAAGGAACGCTTCGACTGGTTGGCCCGCTGGACCGAGGATCCGTCCGACATCATCCGCACCTTTGGTACCGAGTCCAACGTCAAGGAGATCTACGACGCCTGCAACGAACTGATGAAGGATCCGCAGAACGTCATCCTCAATCAGTTCAGCGAGTTCGCCAACTACTTGGGTCACTACACCGTCACGGGCGAAGCGTTTGCTCATGT
>JAYVGK010000361.1:0-4238 GCA_043772215.1 Acidimicrobiales bacterium
TCATCCGATTTCCACGGCGGTGGCGGTCCGTGGTGGCTCCAGAAGTGGGCCACCACAGTGTCCCCCGCCACCACCGAGGTGGAGTTGGACCGCGCCGCCATCCTGCTCGCCGCTCACGCTTCGGTACTGGTGCGATCACCAGATGACGTGGCGATACAACTGCATCGCTTCGACGCCATGGCCGACAGGGCCGAGGCGGGTACGTTCGAACACTGGCACCGGCTGCTGTTCGTCGCCTATGGCTTCGGTGGTGACGCTGAGCAATACCACGACATCCGTAGTTCGTTTGTTCCCGATGTATTGGAGCGCCATACCGGCATCCCTATTGCCCTGAGTGTGGTGGCGATGGAAGTGGGGCGTCGCCTTGGTGTGCCGGTGCAAGGAGTGGGTATGCCGGGTCATTTCTTGTTACGGGCCGTTGGTGCCGTCCCCGTGTATGTGGACCCGTTCAACGGTGGTGATGTGCTTGACGAAGATGGCTGTCGAAACCGATTTGCCTCCATGTTCGGCGACGAGCGGGAGTTCCGTTCAGAATTCCTCGAACCGGTCACCACGCATCAGATCCTCATTCGGATGTTGGCCAATCTGAAGTCGAACTACGCCCGTCGCCGTGACTTCATCTCGCTGTGCGACATCGCACGCATGCGTTGGTTTCTACCCGACATCTCCCTCGATGAGGGTCGCGAACTGATACGTCTACTGGGGGCCACGGGCCGTTATCAAGCGGGCAATGACGCCCTCGACGAATTGATGGTGGCCTTTCCCGATGCCAATCGCCTGTTGCAGGAAGAGCGCCGCCGCCTACGTACTCAGCTCAACTAGCGGCTCAGCACTGCTCAGTCGAGCCCGTTGAATGCCGCTTGGGCCACGGGTCCTCGTGAAGCTTGCATCATGAGGTCACCATCGGTTTGAGTGACGTCTCCGAGTACGCCCACACGCCCATAGGCCCGGAATTGGCTGCGGGCCTCGCTCACGGCAATCTGAGGCTTGGCCACCAGCCGCTCAGCCCAGGAGTGCACTTCGGCGTCGAGATCGGCCAACGGTACGCACCGGTGCACCAGTCCAAGGCGGGCCGCTTCCACGCCGTCGACTTCAGTGCACATCAGGACGAGTTGGCGCGCCCTGGATGCGCCAATTTCGCTGATCAATCGTGGCGTGGCACCCCAGGCGAGGGGAATGCCAAGATCAACCTCGGGGATGGACAAGCGTGCATTGTCGCCGGCAATCCGGAAATCACAGGCCAACGCCAAAGCCAGACCGCCACCCACACACCACCCCTGGATACGGGCAATGGTGGGCACTTCACAATTGATGATTGCGGCGCAGGCCCGATGACCAATTTGGCTGTACCACCGCCGCTCTCGGTCCCCCGCCCCCGACGACACGCTCATGCGCTCACCACCCGGTGATGCCTTGCGGTCGGCGCCGGCGCTGAAAGAGCGGCCCCGTCCCGCCAACACCACCAGCTGTACTTCGAAGTCCTGATTCACCGTGGAAAACACCGTTGCTATCGCTTCGAGCGTTTCGGTGTTGAGCGGGTTCAACTGGTGGGGCCGATCCAGCCACACTCGCAGGATGGGGCCGTCGCGCTCAGTGGACAGCCCGTTCACACTTCCAGCATTCACGACCGTCACGACCGTGATCCAGCGGCCGTACTGGGGCTGCGCTCCTCCGCTTCGCTTCGGTACTCACCCGGCCTCACGATGCCCTCCGGTTGCCCTCGGCCGCCATCGAACCGAGGAGGGCCCGTGTGGCGGCGCACTCCGCTGCGCTGCCAAACGGTGACACGGCGAACTCCGTGGCGCCACTGTCCACCAAACGCTCCACATCAGCGCGCACCTTGGCCTCGTTGCCGATGATGGCGATGTCGGCTGGCCCGGTGGCACCTTCACGATCGAGCATCGCCCGATACGACGGCAATTGGCCGTAGATGACGTACTCCTTGGCGGCGCGTTCCTTGGCGGCGTCCACGGCGGAGGTGACACATACCGGTAGGCCCATCATGGTGGCCGGGGTGGGCCGCCCGGCCTTGGCCGCCGCCGCCGCCATGGTGGGGATGATGTAATCGGCTGTGGTGCGGGGCCCGGTCATCCACAAGATGGTGCCGTCGGCAATGGATCCAGCCAGCTCCAACATGCGCGGTGCCATGGCCGCGATCATCACGGGGAACGGCGATGAACCGTCAATATCCAATTGGCCCTTACCAGTGAGTGTCTTGCCGACGTGATTGACCTTGCCGGTGCGTACCAACGGCAGCAGCACATCTAGGTAATCGCGCATATGAATTGCTGGCTTGTCGAAGGACATGCCGTACATGCCTTCGATCACCACCTGATGCGACAAGCCAATACCCAGCGTCAGGCGGCCGTCGGTGGCTGCTTGAGTGGTGAGCGCCTGTTGCGCCAGTGCCATTGGATGACGCGGGTAGGTGGGTATCACCGAGGTACCAAAGGTGACATCGGGGACCTCACGGGCGGCGATGGAGATGGCGGTGAGTGCGTCGATGCCAAAGATCTGGGGCAGCCATATCGATGAGAACCCCTCATCGATGCCCTTTTCGACGTCAGCCACGAAACCGTCGATGGATGTGGGAAACGTGAACAGTCCTATGCGCATGGCCCCACCCTATGCAGTTCGCCTCAGTCGGGGGTGTTCGGGGCAACGTAAGCGTGGCGACGCCAGCCGCCTTCGCTGGTGATGATCTGTCCGGTGACCCATGCTGCGTCGTCGCTCACCAGGAACGCCACCAGTCGCGCTGCATCATCGGGCTCTCCCCACCGGCGCGCAGGAAACATCCGAGTGTTCAACGGCCAACTCCACCAGTGCCTGCGGTACCGACGGGTCAGCCAGCACGCCTCGAAACGCCGGTGACGAGGGCAACGCGACCAGCGAGTGGAGCCGGGGCCATCATCGCCCCACGAACTTCGGAGTGCGCTTGTCCATGAACGCCTGTCGTCCCTCCACCAGATCCGCACTGGCCCACGCACGATCGAACGACGCCACTGCCGTTGCGGTGAGCGCACCCTGTCCGACATCGAATGCCGCCGCCAACGCTGCCTTGTGTGCAGCAATGGTGAGCGGCGCCAATTCCGCAATTTCGGCCGCCCATGACAGGGCCGTGTCAAGATCTCCGAGACGATCTACCAAGCCCATGGCAGCCGCTTCAAGGCCACTGAATGTCTGCGCCGCCAACAGCATGGCCCTGGTCGGACCGGCTCCACACAACCGCTCGATACGGGCTGCAGTGGCCATATCGATGGCCAACCCCAATTTGGCTGCGGGCACACCAAAACGGGCCGTGGGGGTGGCGACGCGCAGATCACTGAAACCCGCCAGTTGCATCCCCAGTCCCAGGCATGAGCCGTCCACCGCCACCATCGTGACCAACGGGATCTGCTCCAGATTGGTGAGTACCTGGCGCAATGCGTGTTGGAAGGCCCCACCCTCTACCCCGTGGAGGTCGGCACCGGCACTGAAGTGACCACCGGAACCGGTGAGCACGACTACACGGGCAGCGGACTGGGCTGCGTCATCGAGGGCCTCCGTCAACTCCATCAGCGTGGCGTGATCAACGGCATTGCGCCGGTGCTGTCGATCAATGGAGGCCACCACCACCCGGCCTCCGCTGAGGCGTTCGATATGCAACATCAACGCACGGTAGTGGCCATCACACGGTCACCCGGCGAGATACTCAGCCGCCGCCAGACCGGAGAGTGCAGCGCCCTCCATCTTGGCCCCGGCAAACGCGTCGCCGGCGAACACCAGTCGGGTGCCGTCGTTGGACTGCACCCCAACATGGGTGGCTGCGCTGGCGGTGATGGGTCGGGCGTAGCGCCAACGCTTCAACTCAGTCGCCACCACCGAGCGATTGCCCAACCACGGCCGGGCCGCTTCCAATAACACCGCCTCTGCATCGACAACATCCCAGAGGCGCTGCGACGGCTCGTCGTGAACGTGGAACGTAACCGCCGGAACATCGGAAATTCCCTTCATCTCATTGTCACCCACGAAGGAGAAGAGGGGGTGGTCGCCCACACCGAGTTGCACCCCACCCGGATCAGGCACCGCAGACGGACCGTCGAGGGTCACCAGCAACGCAAGACAGCGCGCATATGAAATGGCGCCGAGTTCATGGGCTACGTCGGCGGGCAACACCAGATTGCCGTTGTCCAACAGGGCCAGCGACTGCGGAACGGGAGGCGTGAGAACCACCGAATCGCTCACCACCACATCTCCGT